>JANQGC010000335.1 GCA_028277515.1 Anaerolineae bacterium | reverse complement strand
TAAGATATCATATAAGCCAATCTGTGTCAACGTTTGTTTAATTCGTAACCGCGATTTCACAATCGCGTTCTTGTGCATACGCCAGAGCGCGAAAATGATTTCGCGGTTACGATACGATAATTGGCGACTTTGGAATCGCCCTATAATTCAGGGTAAAGGTCTAACCCCCATATTCGGAATGGTGTAATTCATTTTACAGGCGGCTTGATTTTGGCTTTATTGACCTGGGATCTTCAATTCGTTTACACTGCGTTTAGATCTAGTTACCCTACAGTTAAGAAATAGGACGCGGACAAGAGCGGATTTCCGCTGATGAAAATAAAAAATTCAGCGTTATCAGCGTGAATCAGCGTCCAATTAATCCTCTCTTTGTAAAAGTGTCGGGTTACTAGAGTTTAGATAAGAGGTGACAGGTAATGGCAATGAAAACCCGCCTGCCGGTCATGGTCCAGGACCCAAACACGACCCGTTATAAAAATATCAAACATGTGGAAGACTTTTTCGCCGAAGGGGAAGCGTATTTCCTGGACGGCCCGGTCTCGGAACGTGTGGCTGTGCTCGACTTCGACGAAGAAACGGGCGAACTGCGCGCCGGGGTTCCTTTTGTGCCCAAGGGGCGGGTGTTACCCCATTATGAGATCACCCGGCTGGCGGATTCCCGCGATTATGATATCAGCGCCCGCGATTTTCAGCAGGTGTGTGTCCTTGGCTCGATTCTAAAAACAATTTACGAGTTTGAGCGCCCGGAGGTGCTGGGGCGGCGCATCGGCTGGGCTTTTGACGCGCCGCAGCTTTTGGTGATTCCGCGCGCCGGGCAGTGGGAGAACGCTTTTTATGAGCGGGAGACGCACAGTTTGCAGTTTTTTTATTTCCCCTCGGCCGCAGACCCGGAACAGATTATTTACTCCTGCATGTCGCGTGATATTGTGGCTCATGAGACGGCACACGCGATTATCGACGGCATCGCCCCCGACCTTTACAACGCCCTGACCCCACAGTCGCTGGCCATTCATGAGGCGGTGGCTGATTTAACGGCCGTGCTGCTCTCAATGGGTAGCCACAATTTGATGCCGGCGATTCTGCGCGAGACGGAAGGGTCGATCAAGGAATCCACTTCTTTT
Source organism: Anaerolineae bacterium (assembly GCA_028277515.1). The sequence continues at coordinate 5,267 of JANQGC010000335.1, read as the reverse complement.
AGTTCGATTGCTGAGGAGTTCGGCCGCGGGCGCGATCCGCTGGGCGAGGCGGAGTATTTACGATCCTTGTACAACAATAAGACGCTGGCGGATGTGTCCAGGTATCGGCCGCACCAACTCAGCGAGGTGCTTTCCGGCGCGCTGTATACGGTGCTGGTGGCGATGCACGAAAATTTGAAGGAGGGGTTCGCCCAAACGCCTGAATTCGAGAATAAAAGACGACCACTTTATCATGCCTCGTTCAAATCGCTGGCCGTCGCCGCGTCCCGCTTCCGCAGCGTGATCCTGCGCGCTTTGGATTATCTGCCGCCGGGTGATGTCTCTTTTGCCGATTACGGCCGGGCGATTATTGCCGCCGATCAGGGGCTTTTGCCGGAGGGAGAGCAGGAACGGGAATGGCTCAAGGAAGAATTTGTCAAGCGGGGAATTGTCTCCCGGCCATCCGACCTGGAAGTGCAGATGAATTACCATTATGAGCCGCTGGCCGAGATTGACCTGGAAAGTATGGTGGAGAGTGATTGGGTCGCTTACCAGTTTGCGCACAATAACCGCGAATTTTTGGGCATCCCTGAGGATGTATCGTTCAAGATAGAGCCACGCCAGGTGGCCACGAAGGCGGGGCTGCTGCGCCGGCCAGGCCAGGATAATGTCGAAAACAAGGTGTATGAATGTCTGTTCAAAGTGTCCTGGACGCACACGGAGGAGAACAAGATCAGCCGCATCTTGCCCCAAAAGCGGCGGGTCACAGTGGGCACCACGCTGGTGATTGATTACAGTGCAGGCAACCCTGTGCGCGCACTGCTGACATCCGATCTGGGCGATGGGCAGAAGCGCAACCGGGACGCGCTGCTGCGCCATTTGCTGCATGAAGGGCTTTTGCGGTTGGGGCCGGCGACGAGCGATGGGTATGGGCGATGGCGGCCGTCGGCCGTGCACGCAGAGTCGACGAATGACTTTTTGAATGTGGAAGGAACGGCGCGGATGCTGCACATTGCGGGCTGAGAAATTATTAATTGTGAATGGTGAATTATTAATTTTTAGATATGAAAACTTTACGCATCCGTTCATATAATGTCCGCTTCGGCGATGCTTTGCTAATTTCCGTACCTGATCGCGCGGATACGGGTGAGACGGTCACTCGCCATATCCTGATTGATGTGGGCAATGTGCTGTCGGGCAAGGCCGGGGGTGGGCAAGATCATGTCTTTGAGCCGGTGCTGCAAGATATTTTGCGCGAACTGGACGGACGGCCGTTGGACCTGTATGTGATGACCCATGAGCATATGGACCATGTGCAGGGTTTGTTTTATGCGGCCAACGAGCTGGGGCTGGAACTGCCGACGCGCTTCGCCTGGCTGACGGCCTCTTCAGCGCCCAACTATTACGAGGAACATCCACAAGCGAAGAAGAAAAAGCTGGCCCTGGTTGCGTCTTATAAAGCGATCAGCGAGTATACGCATGCCTTGAAGGCGGCCGACCAGGACGTGCCAGATACCATTGAGACGATGCTGTACAACAACAATATTTTCAGCGCCGATGAGGTAGACCCGGACGCGCCCCCGGAAAATCCGCGCAAGACGGCCGACTGCGTCAAGTACCTGCACAGTCTGGCCTCGGAAAAGACGACATATGTGCATCGTGAGGTTGATTTGGATGGGGCGCATCCTTTCCAGGAAGCGCGGTTTGAAATCTGGGGGCCGGAAGAAGATACATCGGTGTATTACGGCCGTTTTCGGCCGCTGGCGCTCTCGGTTTCTCCGGCAAGGCGGCGCAATGCCCGGCCGAAGCTGCGTTTCCTTACTCCGCCGCCGGGGGTTGACACCAGCGCCTTTTACAAACTGGTCGAGGCGCGCCGGGATGGCTTTATTGAAAATCTGCTGGCCATTGACCGCGCGGCCAATAACAGCAGCATCGTCTTCACGCTCTCCTGGCGCGGCTGGCGGCTGCTGTTCCCCGGCGACGCTGAGATCCGCAGTTGGAAAGAGATGAATAAACGGGATCTGCTCAAGCCGGTCCATTTCCTCAAGGTCAGCCATCATGGCAGCCACAACGGCACGCCGCAAGGACCGCTGCTGGATAAGATTTTTCCGGATAATGTAGGTCCGGCGACGGAACGAATCGCCCTGATCTCCAGCCATCCGGGCACGTACAGCGGCGTACCCGATGATGATACGGCCGCGCGGCTGAAGGCACGTGGGGTGACGATCCGGGCGGTGCATGAGGAAACGGGAGATGGGGAGTTTTTGGATGTTGAGTTTGCAGGGTAGGGGCAGGATGACGCGGTATGGCTTTGTGGGAGAACCGGGGCATTAAAATCCGCGTCATCTCGCCTGTTAGAAGAAGAAAATTGGTGACTACTTCGGCGAGCTCAGCACAAGCTGTTGAACAATTAATTGTTAATTTGCAGGGTAGGGGCGGGATGACGCGGGTTGGCCTTGTGGGAGAACCAGGGCATTAAAACCCGCGTCATCTCGCCCGTTGCAAGAAGAAAATTAACAAGAATTTTCTTCATCATTATTTTGGCGGAATTTTAGTGACATATTAACAAAGGAGAATGCGATGTCTAACAACGAAGAAATCAAGGTATGTATCGACCGGGTGTTACCGGAGGATTTGGTCATCCCAGCAGCAGAAAAGGCAATTGAGGTTAATCCCACAAACCGGCCGGCCGTTAGCTTCTCTCCGGGGCTGGGGGTGCGGCCGATGGGCTTGTTTGAACTAGCGGCTTTGACGGCGAAGAAATGGGATAACGGCCGTGTGCTGCATGTACGCTTCCTGGATGGAGACCCGCTGGTCCAGGAGAAATTGCAACCTTACGCTCATCTCTGGAGCAATTTTTGCAATATCAAGTTTGTTTTCGATAACGCGCCGGACGCGGAGATTCGCATCTCCTTCCAACACCGTGGCTCCTGGTCTTACCTGGGCACGGACGCGCTTTCTATCCCCCAGAACGAGCCGACGATGAATTTTGGCTGGCTGAAACCGACGACGGCCGATGACGAATATTCACGGGTGGTGATCCATGAGTTCGGCCACGCCCTGGGCTGTATTCATGAGCACCAGAACCCTTCCACGGATATCCCCTGGGATAAGGAAGCGGTATTTGAATATTATTCCGGACCGCCCAACAATTGGGATCGGGCCAAGACAGAACATAATTTGTTCCGCAAATACAGCGCCGACATCAGCCAATTTTCCGAATTTGATAAGGAATCGATCATGCTCTATTCGATCCCCAACCAGTTCACGATTGGCGACTTTGAGGTCGGTTTCAACCGGGAACTGTCGGATACGGATAAGAATTTTGTCGGTATCCTCTATCCCAAGGAGGAGAAGACAGCCGTCATGCTGACTATGAACGCCCGCTCGCGCGTGGCGAATATCGGCGCGCACGGCGAGGTAGACCGCTTTGAGTTCATCGCGGCCGAGACCGGCGTGTATCGCGTGCAGACCGGCGGCTGGACGGATGTGGTCATGACGCTTTCCGGACCGGATGATCCCGGCATTTTGATCGCCCATGATGACGACAGCGGCTTTTTCTGGAATGCGATGGTGACGGCCGAGCTACAGCCGGGCCGCTACTTTGTCGATGTGCGCCATCACCGGCCGCAGGGCACAGGTAAATACCAAATTCGAGTATCGCAGCTGAGTTAAGCTGGTTGCAGGTGACAGTCACTTTGGAAGTGACTGTCACCTGTGCTACTTCGGGGGGCGTGTAGGCACGAATCCGCCATTTTTCTTCGCATAGTTCTTCCTTAATTGATCAATTGTTTAATTATGATTTTCTGATACGATGAAGGTATATGACTCCTGAAAATCATGTTCCAACGCATCCCGGAAAAATTCTACTCGAAGAATTTCCGAAACCATGGGGATTAACTCAGGTGACGCTGGCCAAACACCTGGATATTCCTACACAGCGCGTCAACGAAATTGTGCGAGGAAGCGAGGATTGTAACGGAGGCAATCATGGTTGAACGCGGAAATATTGCCGAAGAGAAGGTCGGTCACATCGAACATTACAACCCGGTAAACGTCGTTCTAACGGAAACGACGGGCATTGTGACCCTGGCGGTGATTGTCCTGATCTTGCTGTTTGCGCTGCTGTGGGCACAGAAACGCATCAGTGAACTTCAGGAGAAACAAAACCGGGAAGATGGAGGGTAGAAAAATATGAGATCAACCAAATTTTCGCGCTATTATCGCCTCTTATTCGCGTTGGTCGGCTGGTCGGCGATGTTGCTCATCTGGACAATGGCCGTTTTGGAACGGCCGCCGGGATCATCCGCTCTGGTCGAATTGGCCAGGAGTCTGCGCTTTTTTACGACGCAAACCAATCTGTTTGTGTTGCTCTGGTATTCGGCCGCGCTTCTCTTCTGGCAGCGTGACTGGGCGAAGGTGCTCTTGCAGCCAGTCGTCAAAGGCGCTTTCACCCTTTACATCACGGTTACTTTCATCATTTTCTTCATCGTGCTTCAGCCATTGGCCAATCCGGAGGGAGTGTATGTCTATACTAACGCCATCGTTCATTATGTGACGCCAATTGCTTTTATTATCGACTGGATTCTATTCGAGAAAAAGCGCATATACCAGTGGCGTTATGCGCTGATCTGGCTGGTCTATCCAATCGCCTATTTGGTCTTCGCCCTCACCTATGGCAGTCTGACCGGCGACGCTATTTATCCTTTCCTGAACGTAACGGCACTGGGGTTGAACGGGCTGGCGACATGGATCGCTATTCTGACCGGGGTATTTCTTGTTTTAGGTCTCATTTACGTCGGTGCCAACCGGTTCTGGCCGCGCGGGAATTATGTCCTATTGAGCGCAAACCCCGGTGACAGTGATGCCCTAGGCGATCCGTAGGAAAGATTGGTCCAATTTTGAAAATTGGACCAATCTACTCGGCGAACATTTCGGCAACCGTTCCCAGTACGGCAATCTGCGTTGATTTGTTTATTTTGCCTAATTTTCGCACCAGGCGTTTTTTGTCAATGGTGCGTATCTGGTCGAGTACAACCTGGCCTTCTTTGCCTTGAAAACGACAGGGAACGTGGGTGGGATACGGCCGTCCTTTGGTCGTCATGGGGGCCACGATGAGAGTGGCAATATAGTTATTCATTTCATCCGGAGAAATAACCAGGCAAGGGCGCGTTTTCTTGATTTCATGACCCAGTGTGGGATCGAGATTGACCAGGAAAACGTCAAAACGCCTGGCTACCATGCCCATTCATCCCCGTCCCACTCATGGCTGAGCAGTTCATCACCGT
>JANQGC010000051.1 GCA_028277515.1 Anaerolineae bacterium | reverse complement strand
AGGCTTTCACGCATCTGGTTTTCAATACGGTTGCGCAGATATTCACGGTTGTCGATGGCGATCTCCACGTCGTCAACGGTGACCACTTCCCGCCCCTCCTGCTCAGCCCAGTAGCACGCTTCACGCACAAGATCGGCGATCCGGCCGAAGCGAGTGCTTAATTTATTTTGCGTCCCGGCCAGGCGCGAACCGTAATCAATGACCCGGCCCACGGCCGATTTATCCAGGTGTAGCAGACCTTCTTCATGGGCGCGGCTGGCAATGAACGTGGCATACTCTTTTTCATTGTTCTCATTGCGGGGAACCCGTTCGTCAAAATCGGCCATCACCTTGAAAGCGGTGCGGAAATCTTCATCCTGGCCGTGCAGCATATAATAAAGGAAGGCCGGGCCGATGAGGATAATTTTTACATCAAGGGGAATCGGTTCGGGATCGAGAGAACGAATGGCCCGCCCGCCCCGTGTCGCCGGGTCATCAGGCCTGATCTGCCGGCCTACAAGCGCCCGTTTTAAGGCTTCCCAGGCGCCGATTTCGGAAAAAATGTCCCGGGCACGCAGAACGAGGTAGCCGCCATTGGCCTCATGCAAAGTCCCGGCGCGGATCAGGGTGAAGTCGGTGACCACGGCCCCACCGGCGCGCGATTCATGCTCGACACGGCCGAGCAGCCTGGGCAGGTTGGGGTTGAAATCAACGATGACCGGGGCGTGTTCGCTGCGAGCGTGATCGACCAGCACATTGACCTGGTAGCGGCGAAATCGCCCATTAAAGCCGCGGGCCAATTCTTCATCATCGTCTGCCCGAAAGAGATCGACATTGTCCAGGATGTCCTGGTGTAGATTATCCAGGTATTGGGCCATCTCCTCCAGCCCTGCACTCTTCTGCTTAACTTCGGAGAGGGCAACATCGACGACTGTGCCGGCGACGCGGCGCTTGAGCGCTTCCATCTCCTCTTCGGCAGCTTGCTCCACTTTGCGGGCTTGAAAGATGGTTTCGTTCAAATCGTGTTGCAAGGTTTGAAAGGTTTCGCGCCACTGTTCTTTTTCTTCATCGCTCAGTTCTGCGAATTCTTGCGCTTGCATCGGCTTTCCATCACGGGAGGGGACAATGTTCAACCCTTCGGCCGTACGCGCGATATAACCGTTCATGCCGATTGCTTTGTTTTGCAGGGCGATAAACAGGGCCTCTCGTTTGTTGGCCATATTTTGCTGGATCTTTAGCATCTCGTCGCGGAAGGCCTGGTTGTCAAAGGCGCCGGCGATCTCACCCCGTATATGTTGGATGGACTGGTCCAGCATGTCGCGAAATTCACAGGCTTTTCCGGCGGGCAGTTCGATGGCATTTGGTTTTTCCGGTTCGATGAAGTTGTGAACATAGATCCAGTCCGCAGGGACGGGGTCCAGCAAGGCGCGGTTTTCGACATATTTTTGAATGGCGGTTGTGCGGCCGGTTCCTGACGCGCCAAGCACGTAAATGTTGTAGCCGTCCATTTTCATGTTCAGGCCGAATTCGATGGCGCGCACGCCGCGTGGTTGGCCAATGATGCTGGAGGCGGGTTCTAATTCGGCCGTTGTTTCAAAATCGGCTTTACTGATGTCAAATGAACGGCGAAGTTGTTCAGGTTTTAATGGGCTAGGCATGAATACTCCTTGTTAGCAGTGTTCAGTAGTCAGTAGTTCAGTGGACAGTGGACAGTGGACAGTAGTTCAGTGAACAGTAGACGGGTCATGATAACCGCTTACTGATAACTGCTTACTGTTTACTGATAACTGCTTACTACTTACTGCTTACCGACTACTGAGAATTAATGTATTACAAACGATGAAAATGTGCCACTATGAGCAGGAGGGAAGACGGAGGGTGGCGACAGGTCAACAAGCAATTAAGGAATGATATAATGGGAGGGAGTTTCTGCTTATTGTTTGAAATAGGTTTTTGGACATTTGAAAGCAGTATGAGGTGAGTCATGATAAAGAAGGCAGCATTGTTTTCAATCGTATTGGTTGTGTCATTTTTCAGCCAACTTATTTTTCAACAAACACAAATGGTGTCGGCGGCGGACTCTAAATGGCGGGCACGTTATTGGAATAACCCCGACCTGGATGGTGATCCGGTGGTCACGCGTGATGAAGAAGAAATAAACCATGATTGGGGGGGTGGATCACCCAGCGACAAGATTAATGATGGCGATTTTTCGGCGCGCTGGACGCGTACCGTTTACCTGCCCACCGGCCAATATCGCTTTACAGCTACGATGGACGACGGCATGCGCGCCTGGATTGACGATTTTAAGATTATCGACAGTTGGACCGACAGCCAGGTTCATTCGCAAAGCGCCGATTTATTTCTCAGCGCCGGGGAATATAGAATCAAGGTGGAATATTATGAGGCCAAGGGCAACGCCGTGGCCAAGTTTTCCTGGGCCAATATCGGGGGTAGGCTGCCCCTGCCCAACGACGGTTGGCAAGGTCAGTATTTCAACAATATGACCCTCTCTCACCCACCGGCCCTGGTTCGTGATGATCGGCTGATCAACTTTGATTGGGGCTTAGGATCACCGGCACCTAATATCGCTGTGGACCGTTTCTCAATACGCTGGATTCGCAATTCAGCGATAGAAGCCGGCCGTTATCGTTTTTCTGTGACAGTTGACGATGGGGTACGCCTGTGGGTCAATGATCGACTGCTGATTGACCAATGGCACGATGCTCAATCCGAACATTACACGGTAGAAACCGTCATTCCCGGCGGGCCGACGCCTATTCGTGTTGAGTATTATGAAAACGGGGGTGGGGCGCTGATCATGCTAAACATCACGCGCATTGGCCCATCTTCAGGCCCGACCCCCCCATCGCCGGCTGATCCGGGCCTGCCGTCGGGTCAGAGGGCTGTGGTGGTCAATGCGCGCTGGTTGAACGTGCGCTCAGCGCCGGAAACGGGTGATAACATGATCGGTTTGACCCAAGGGGGACAGGTAGTTGACTTGCTCGGCCGAAACGGAGGCTGGGTCAAGGTGCGCCTGCCTTCTGGTTTGGAGGGATGGGTCGGCTCCAGTTACCTGGATAGCCGGGTTCCCTTGAGTTCTCTGCCTGTATTGGGAAGTTGATCGGACGCGGACAAGCACAGATCTCGTCGGGTCTCGTCCGCGTGATCTCCTGGTTTAATCTGGGATCAGACGATCGGTTTTTGGCGGCGAAATAGAAGGGTTGGAGCGGCGATGCCGATGGCCAGGGCAGCTAATACGAAGGTGGTAGTCAAAAGGTTGGGCACGACTTGTAACAGCAGCACTTCTTCGTTTGGGATGAGGCTGCCGGTATCAACCAGTCCGGCGATTTGCAGCAGCTCGAGCATGGTGTTGTATGCATAGGTGCCCGGAAACATGGGTATCACACCGGCGACTGAGAACACGACCGCCGGTATCTTAAGACGACGGGCAAAAAGATAGGCTAATGTGCCGACGGTTGTGGCGCCGACCAGGGTAGCGAACACGATATGATTGACCCCAGGTGATCCCGTATTGATTAGCAAAGTACGCAGCGCATGACCCATTGCCGCGCAGATGGCAATAGGCAGCAGGGTACGCCGGGGCACATTAAACAGGATGGCGAATCCCAAACCGGCTACCGCAGCCCAAAAGGCGTCGACCAGCAGGTTAGATGGCGGGTCAAATGAGGTGCCTAAAAAAGAGAGGGGCAAAATGGTGATGCCGATGCCGACGCCCAGGGCGATGCTCAGCGTGATGATCGTGCCATTGATTCCTCGAACCAACCCCGTGACCATGTGCCCTTGCAGCAGATCCTTGGCAGCGTTGATCAAGGGAACGCCCGGAACTAACAGGAGAACGGAAGCGGCCAGGGGGATTTGCTCGTTTTGCACGATGCCAAAAATGAAACCGGTGGAGGCGATAAGCGTGGCCACAAAGGCGGTGGCCACAACGACGAGATAGGGGTTGAAGGTGCGCCGCAGCAGTTCCTGGCGGACGAGCATGGCCATTCCGGCAGCCAGCCAGGTTAAAAAGAAGGCGGACCAGCCACCGCCGAACAATTGGCTGAAGGCTGCACAAGCCAGGCCAACGAGCAAGACGACCAGCCAGCGGCTATAGAGTTTGGGCATGCTGTCGATTGCTTCTAATTCTTGCCGGATTCGCGCGCGGTCGGCCGTATGTTCCTCTACCTGGTAGGCCAGGTCATTTACTTCAGAGACGATATTCATATCCGCCCCACCGAAACGTACCAGCCGGCGCACACGGGTGCGAAATTCACCACTGCTCAAGGTGGTGACGACGATGGCATTGGGGGAGATAAAGATATCCAACCAATCACAGCCTAAACCGGTGCCCAGGTGATGAATGGTGCGCTCGGCGCGTTCAGTGTCCGCGCCGTGCTGGAGGTGTAGCTGTCCGGCCCAGAGTGATAGGTCAACGATGTCGCGCATCTCAGCGCGAGGCAGGAAATGGGGATTGCCTGGTGTTTCGCTCATGTTGGGATAATTTTAGCGGAAAATTTTGGTTTGGGGATTGACTGTTAGGCGCTTTCGCCAATCCTCCGTTCATGACTGACCTTAGCCTGCATGGGATGAGGTCAAGGTCAAACCGGATTGAGATAGAGATCGAGAATTATTGATTGGAGAGGAAATCCAGGACCTGCTGGTTGAACTGGCCGGGTTTTTCCATGTTCAGCATATGGCCCACGCTGGGAAGGATGGTTATCTGGCAATCCCTGATTTTTTCGGCCGATTCCTCGGCTAAACTGACTTTCTCCGGCAAATCTTGATCGCCAACAAGGATGAAGACAGGCATTTGCAGTTCGCCCAGACGGCCGTTTGCGGGGGGATCGAGGTCGATTGATTCGACATCATCGGGAATCTCTTTTAGAAAAGCGGCCGTTTGCATCTCGCCTACCTGTTCCCGCACCTGGGGATCGACTTGATCAGGTGTGCGTTGCAGGCCATCCACCCACAAACGGAGGTTTAATTCCGTAGCCGCGGCGACGTCATCGTTTTCCAGCGCGGCGTCTTCTTCCTGCCAGAATTGGCGTATGCGGTCAGAAGGGGCGACGCCGCTGATACTGGGCGCACCCAGGATCAAGGATTTGACCCGTTTGGCATGAGCCAGGGCGAAATCCAGGGCGATAAGGCCGCCGAATGAAATGCCTAAGACATTAGCTTTTTTGATGTCCAGGAAGCCCAACAGGGCGCGTACATCTTCATGATTGGCAAATTTACCGGATGGCATATTGGAACGGCCGAAGCCCCGCAGGTCAAAGCGGATGACCTGGTAGGATTGGGCGAAAAGATCGAACTGCCGGTCAAACATGCGGCTGTCGGCGACCCCGGCATGGATCAGCAGCAGAGAGTCGCCACTGCCTTTCCTTTCATAATAAATATCCGCGCCGTTGATATTGGCAACTCCTGTATTTGGTGCTTGATTCATGTTTAGTCCATTGATTTTCTACTCAGAGAATGGCATAGAGGTTCCTGGAGAAAACTATTAATTTCCTCCGTGAATCTCTGTGCACATTCTTCATGTTCTTTGGGCAATTAATAATTAATCGCCAGCGATCAAAGCTTCAATCTTGTCATAACTTTTCATTTCCAGGGTGACAAGCTGCCCATCGTAAAACACACTGTTGATGATCCAGGGAATAGGCAGATTATGAGCTTGTTCTTGAGATTCTATTTTATTGATTGTGATTGGAATCCCTTTTTCCTGGGCGTAATCGCGCAAGACTTCGTTGGTCCAATGCTCGGCAAATGGACAGGTATCAGAGTAATAGGCGACGATGCCCTTTGAACCGGGAATGTGACCTGATTTGGCGTTCTCTTTGAATTTGGGTGTGGGGGCGTCGGGCTTGAATTTGCGACAGTATAATTTGAAGTAGGGAGGGGCGGAGTCAACGATCTCGAATCCTTGTTTGAGGTAAAATTTGGGGTCGCTCATGAACGGCCGTTTCTTTTCTCCAGCAACCGCGACCAGGCCATTCATGCCCTCTGCATCGTTAATACAGGTTTGCAGCAGCCGCTTACCATTGCCCTTTTTCTTGAATTTTCCGGAAACCCAGAAACAGTTGATGGCCATATATCCTGGAGCCTCAATGGGTAGCCAGGCATATTCTGCCGGCACATATTCGATAAAAATCTTGCCGCGCGCATCAAGCCGCTGGAAACGGTATCCATTTTCATATTGTTCCGTCAGCCAGCGCTTTTTTGCTTCATAACCCAATACCGATTTTTTATCGGTGAAGGCACAGCAGATATGCTCCTCGGCGATATTGACGGGATTTATTTCAATAATATCAATTTCACCTAGATTCATTTTTCAATCCTTTTTAATGTAATAAAGAAATCCAATTGTTGAGGCAAATATTCAGACAGATTAAAAGCCCCTAGACCATCTTAAACATCGGATTTCGTCCTTCGTAAAATGCGTAATACAATGAAGGTCAGCCAGGGTGACGGTCGTTTTTTATCAGCAAAAGACCATCCTTTCCAGGCGCGGTACATGGATGTCGCCGTAAAACGACCGTCTTCATCCGCCTGTTGGCTGATCGCGTTAACCATCTGCTGAAATCGAAGGTCATCGTAGATGAATGGAAAACGGCTGAGCACCTCGCACACATGAAGTATGTCATACCAGACGAAGGGATACTTCAGCTTATGGAATTTAGACCCGGTTCCAAATAAGAACAACTTTTTCTCAAATTCCCGATTATAATGCTTAAGCAAGGTTTCAACACCCAAACGTGCCGGCTCACTGTTTTGCAAATGTGGAAGCAGGGCAAACACTTTTAAGGCAAGAAGATTGGCGATAGGGCAGGGATCTAATCGGCCGCCGGGTCCTTTAAAGCTGCCAAGTTCGGGTGCAGCCGAACAGCGCCAACCATTGTTATGGGCCTGTTCCGCAAGGTGGTCAACGGCCAGCTTGACGCGTGGATCATCATCAAGGCCCATCGCAAACAAAGAATAGGTCAAGGTTGGCGCATCGCAAGCCATCCAGGTCCAATACTCCCCATCTAGCCCGCCAAACTGCTTGTATAATCGAATCTGGGTTTGAAATGGACCTTGTAGGGATTGTTTTTCAAGGATTTTGTCAATGGCCTGGCTCATCCCCGGATCATCGTAGCGCAGTCCGAAATCAGCCAGGGTGCTGAACGCATAAAGCGGATGTTTGGCATCATTGTGCCGTTTTAGCGCATAACCGGGCCAGGAGACGGCCGTCTGGACCAGATCGCGCACCTGGGGATGGTTGACCATTTCTGTGCGGGCGCGTGCCACCTGGTCGTTGTCTTCTTTTAAATCAAATAAATCGCGATATAGACGATAGCGGGTCCATGGTTCATCCGCTTGTAACAGCCATTCCACGACCGAATCATGTGTTGTTTCATAAATTTCCATCATTTACCCCCACTGTAAAATTCAAAAAAGAATGGGCAATCATTCGATAAAATAAATTCTATATGAAGAGTAATCACTCGAATAGTGTAGAACATCTGTTTTATTCATGACAATTGTCATGACTTTTATAAAAACAGCACAAAGACCTTTGAGGAGGGCACAAAGGACGCGGAGGATGGTTCAAATAAGAAACCTCAGTGAAACTCTGTGCCATCCTTGGTGTTTCTCTGAGCAACTAATCCACGCGAAAGCGCCAGGCAGCAATCGTGAATAGGACGACGGCATAGGCGAGAAGGATCAGGACGGCCGTTCCTATGGCCTCCAATCCCTGCCCACGCACCAATATATCCTTATAGCCATCCATCACCCAGGCCACCGGGGTCAGGAAAGCGATACGCTGAAAGCTCTGGGGGGTGAACTCCAGGGGAACCCAGGCGCCACCCAGGGCAGACAGAAGGAACATGGGAATGAGAGATAAAACGATGACTTGTTCTTCTGTGCTGGAAATGACGCCGATGAGCATGCCCAATCCGGCCGTGAACAAGGCTGTGACAATGGTCAGAAGAAAGGTAGCCAGGGGTCGGCTGAGATAGGGTAGATCCAAGAATAGCTGGCCGAAGAGGATGAGGACACCCAACTGTAGAAAAATCATGGCGAACATGGCCAGAAAATGGCCAATTAGAATCTGCCATTTGGACATATTGGTGGTCAGCAGACGCTGCACCGATTGGGTTTTCTTCTCCACCACCAGGATGCCGGCGGCACCAATCAGGCCGGCGATGGCGAATTGAGCCATCATACCTGGCGATGAATGGGCAAAAACGCTGTTATTGTTGTTTGCCTCTTCTTCATCATTTAATGCGCTGGATTGATCCTGTTGGATGGTCACCGGAGGAGTTTGCCATTTTGCCATAGCCTGGCCGAAAGCCTGCTCAAAGGCAGCCTGCCGCTCGTTCTGGCCGGAGACCAGCCCTAGATCCAGAGCGAATTGTGTGCTGATATTGGCTGATTGAACGGCGTTCGCTATACGTGCGGCAAGGCTCTGCACCTCACCTTCGATGGTAAAGCCGCTTTGCCCGCCGCCAACGATGGTTACGGGCTGGGCCTGGCCATCAAGTAGGGAGGATTGGAAGCCGGCAGGGATGATGACCGCCGCGACGATGGTTTCATCGACGACTTGTTGTTCTAAGCCGGCGACGTCTTGCTCGCTATCGGCAATGCGCACGACTTCGGAATTTTGCAGGAAGGTGGCCAGTTCCCGGCTGATTGCCGTGTTATCTTGATCGAGCAGGCCAATGGGCAGGCGGGGATCGGCCGGGCTGTTGCCGCCAAAAGCGAAGCCGAAAAGCAGGGTGAAGGCGATAGGCATAACCAGAAGAAACATAAACGATTTGCGATCGCGGGCAATCTGCCGCAAATCTTTAACGGCTAAATCAATGATTCTTGTGTTGGATGTGGCGGGCGTCATGAATTAACGTTCCTTTGTGAGCATTTGCGCGAAGTTAATGCAAAATTGGACATCCTTTTCAGTGAAATCGGCATAGGCATATCCTAAAGATTTACTGGCTGTGATCAATTTTGTAATAAGTGGCCCGGATTCAGCCCGGCTGAGGTCTTCGCAACGTTGGATGTCGCAATCAAACATCATTCTGGCAAATACTGGTCCGATGCCGCTAATTCTTACCAGATCGGATAAGGCGATTAATTCCTGCAAAGATTGTGGATCAATTTCTGCTTTCCTGGAGAGAGTGCTTATCTGTTCCGGAGTACGGGTTTGTTGGTAAAGATGGCGCGAGTTTTTAATATCTAAATTGGCTAAGCGTTGCACATGGTCAGGATCAATGCCGGGAAACTTATCCAGGTTAATTGGATTTGGACGATAACTGTTCACCTCGCGCCGTAAAATTGTCAAATAAGATTCTGGTAGGCCGGTTTCCTGTGAGAACAGCGCTCGTTTTTTCTTGGATTGCAAGATAGCACGCAGTTGTTGAAGATTGGTGATGTCCTGATTGGAGATGGTTTGGAAGTTTTCCTGGATATTTTCTCCCAGGATTTTCCTGCTTGGCAACAAGTCCTGGGTTTCCAGCTTATGCTGAAATTCTTTCAGGGAAATCTGGCTTAGATCGGGATAGTATGAATCGTTCATGGTTTACCTCTAAAACAGTATGGTGTTTCTTTTCAAAAGCTCAGCGGATTCGCGGCTATTGCGGATTAAAAATTATTGCTGTCATTTTGTAAGTAGGCATCCTAGATGCCGGCCTGGAAAAACCCGCGCATTTGAGAATACGCACTTACCTTAATGACCGTATTAATTCGTAAAGGTTTAAAAGCCGCAACTACGAGCCAAATTTTTCTATGCAAACCGCTTTTGTAAGCGTCTCTGTCCAATAATAAAAAAGATAACGCTTAATATTACAATGATGCCAAATGTGAATAGTACATCGTTCAAGGCTTGCCCATCCATAGCCTGGCGAAAGGTGCGCATCGCCCAACCCTGGGGCACAAGCAGGGAAATAGTGCCTAAAACTGGCGGCGTGTTGGGTGCGCCGGCGGTGAAGACGGTAAATAAGCCCAACATGCCGGTCAAGGTCAACAATCCACCAAAGATTAACCCGGCCTGGCGCTGGTCTTTTAATAAGGAAACCAGGAATAATCCAAAGGTAGAGGCGATCAAGATCAACCCGGCAGCGGCAATGGCCACAGGCAAGGGTCGCCCCCATTGGATATTAAAGGCGAAAGCGCCGAAAAGGAGCAGGACGCTGATCTGCACCAGCAGGACGATCAGCGCGGCCGTAAATTTGCCGCTGAACAGGGTCAGGTGGCTGGTGGGGGTGGTGAACAGGCGTTGTAAGGTGCCGTTTTCCTGCTCAGTGAGAATGGTGTTCAGCACGTTGGCCCCGGTGAAAAAGGCATAGAAGACCATCATGCCCCCCAGAATCAAAGCCAGCATCTGGGCCAGGTCATTGCCCTCTTCCTGGCCTGCCGGCGGCTGTAAGAGGGTCAGACCGCTGCTTTGCTGTTCTTGAACCGCGGCCGTCATTTGATCGATCGATCCCTGCACCAGTTCCGGGGTAATTTCAACGCCTGCTTCTTGAAGCTGGGACAGGGTGATCTCGATGCCGAAGTTGCCGGAGACCATGCCGTCCACAATCTGGCTGACGATGCTGTCGACGATAGCCGGACCAATGGTCAGGGTTGGGTCTTTATACAATTCGACGGCCGTATCTTCGCCCTGGCCGATGATCGCTGCCGTAAAATCTTTGGGAATGATGATGGCTACCCCGGCTTCCTGATTATCAACGGCCGTTCGTGCCGCTGCCGGGCTGTCCAAAGTCGAAACCTGCATCAGTTCATCCATCTCCTCAGATTGCAACGTTTCGGCCAGAAAATTGCCCATAGAGCCGAATTCGGCTGTCTCCCCCTGGTCTTGATTGACCAGGATTACCGGAATGGTGGGCAGGCTGAAATCCTCATCATCTCCGCCGGTGATGCTCCCGAACATGAAATAAAAGAGAACGGTGATCAAGATGGGCACGACGAACATGAATATCAGCGCGCTTTTGCTGCGGAATGATTGACGCATGTCTTTTAGGGCAATATCGAGGATTTTCATAATTATTAATTGCGAATGGTGAAGGGTGAATTAATAATTGGAAATTCAACAATTCAACAATTCAACAATTTTCTTCTTCTAATAACTAATCGCGCAAGGCTCTTCCTGTCAAATGCAAAAATACACTTTCCAAATTCGGCTCCTGGATGTCGACGGCCGTGATGCGCACATCATGCTCATTGGCCAGGTCGAACAAATCGGGCAAGACAACATTGCTGTCGTCGGCCAGAACGGTAACAATGCCGTTCTCGCTGCTGACCTGGTCGACGCCGGAGATCGACTGCCAGCCCGATACAATCTGCTCAGAGGGGGCGCTAAGTTGCAGGTCGATTTTATCTTTGCGGCCGACCAGGCGCACCAGTTCATCATGCGTACCCAGCGCAATAATTTCCCCGCGGTCCATAATGGCGATGTGATTGGAAAGTTCCTGCGCTTCTTCCATGTAATGGGTGGTGTACAAGACGGTTGCGCCATTGGCCTGAAAATCT
>JANQGC010000350.1 GCA_028277515.1 Anaerolineae bacterium | reverse complement strand
TCCACGATCCGACTATGCGCCGCAGCCGGCTTTCTCAGATGGAAATGGATGCCCTAGTGGCCACAAAAGGATTCGATCTTAGACCAATTACTTACCGATCCGGGTTCAGCGATGGGTCAATTGGCCGCCTGGATAGCCGCTGGTTGGATCAGGTTCAATCGCATGAAAGTCCGGTATATGGTTTGATTCAGTTCCCATTGCCTTTTGATACAAGAGCGCGAATCGAGCTTGAGGAGGCTGGGGTGAAATTCTACAATTACGTGGCCGGGAATGGGCTGTACGCACGCTTTCCGGAGGCGGCCTTGCCTACCTTATATGATTTGGCCGCTGATAGCCGCGTTCTGGCCGCACGCGAGATTCCAGTGGCAGCGCGCATTGAGAAAGAATTGATGGATCTGGCCCAGACGAGGTCGGCCGAGCTTGTGCCCATAACCTTGCAGCTTTTTGATCTGCCAGATAACGTCCAGGTAACAACGATCAAAGGTTTAATGGCTGTTGAAGATACGTCGCTACACCCAACACTGCCGTTGTTTGGCGGGGTAACGACGGCCGAAAATGCCTTGATTCTGGCCAACCTGCCATATGTGAAATGGATTGAAATCGAGCGTTTCGGCCGACCACAAAATATCGACAGTAGGATGTTCCTGGGCACCGATGTTCTAGCCGATGGCTGGTCGGCTGATGGAACCGACATCAATGTCGCCGTTATTGATTCGGGTATAGATACGGACCCATACCATCAAGATTTGCCCGAGGAGCGTATCGTCGACCAGTATGATTTTTTTGATGATGACAATGACGTTGACGCCACTGATGGACACGGCACCCATGTAGCGGGAACAATTGGCGGTGAGTCGGCTGGCCGGGCGCGCGGCCATGCACCAGATGCCGATTTGTTAATTTATCGGCTTTGCTGTAATAGTGATGGATTTGGCTATGGTAGCACACGTTTTCAAAATGCCATGAATCGGGCGGGAGACAATGAGGCTCATATTGCCAACAACAGTTGGGGTGGTCCCTCCCCAGGAGAGTACAGTACAAGTTCTGAAATAGCCGACCGGGCCGTCAGGGGAGAATATGGCAGTCAATATATTAATATGATCATTGCCGCCGGCAATGACAATGATACGGTCCACCAACCGGCAACGGCTAAAAATGGGATTACGGTTGGTGCAGTGAATGATGGTAACTGGTCCGATGCGACGTTAGAGTTTACAGAATGTAGCATGGATAGCTGGCCACCTGGAGATAGAGCCTGCTTTAGTAATTTTGGTCCTTTGGATGGTGATGGCGATGGCGCAACACGGATTAAGCCGGACGTTGTCGCACCTGGAGTAAATATCTATTCCACGATTCCCGGATCGGGCGGCAATAATTATGCCTATTATTCGGGGACGAGTATGGCTGCGCCGGGTGTGAGTGGAGCGATTGCCGCCGTCCTGGATTTCCATGATGCCCACAATGATTGGCTTCTGGAATGGCCGGAGACGGTGAAGGCGCTTATGCTGGCGACGGCCATTGACACGGCCGGCAGCACGGATACGCATGGGCGAGGTGTGGTCAGCAGCTACGATATGGCCTATTCAATCCCTGGAATTTCTGAAATAAGTTTTTGGGGTAATACCATCGCCTCTACCGGAGATGAAATTGAGCTAATGTTTGATGTTGCCGATGACTATGAGTATGTAAATATTGCACTCACCTGGCCGGATCCTGCAGGTACTGCTGAACTTGCTAATGATCTTGATCTGTATATTTATGCCGATAGTGCTTGTTCGGTATTTGTCACCAGCGCTTCAAGTGCTGATGACAATGTCGAATTCGCCCATATTGAGCGAGAATTTAATGGGGGAACCTGGTGCGCCAAGGTGATTGGCTACTCCATATCTCAAAGACAAACCTTTGGTCTCGCCTACAATATGGTCAGTAAAGAGACATCGCTCTCGATTTCCACCAGCCTTGATAACTATGCGGTCAACCCGGGACAAACTTTTAATCTTGATATGACGGTGAGCAACAGTGGGTATTCCGGTGGAGCCGGTATCGCCAGGATTGATCCAACGCCCGGCATAAGTGTTGAAGGTGTAACCCTATTCACGGATGACGGCCGTTCACATAGTAGAAGTGTGGCGGATATTCATGAATTTTTTGATTCCTACATAGTCGGTATTGGTAATATAAACGGCAATGGCAGTAGGCTTGTGCGCTGGGAACTCCGAGTCGATGCCGACGCTGAGCCTGGAGTCAGGAAGATTGGCACGCTAGCTCACACTATCTATGAGAAGTATGTGCATTCCCAGGCAACTGCAGAAACTGAAATCACGATTGGCGGTAGCCTGAATGTCTCGCTAACGGCAAACCCGACGAGCATGCCGGAAAATGGTGGGTTGGTGGCATATACTGTGGAGATTACGAATGAGGGAGCGAGTGCTGTCAATATCGACATGTTAACCGACGACCTGCATGGGGACCTGGATGGTAAGGGGACGTGCACTTTGCCTGCATCGATCGATCCGAGTAGCAGCGGTGGTTCATACACATGCAGCTATTCTGAGGAGATATTCGGCCGCGAGGGTGATTCCGTAACCAATACAGTGACGGCCGTTGATTCAGCTAGCGGTGCCCAGGGCGTGGGCAGCACCACGGTTACATTGACCGGTCTCCTTCCGCAGATTTCGGTGACTTACTCAGCCGATCCTTCTGTTGTCTCCGAATCTGGTACGGATGTGACCTTCACCGTTACTGTGAGAAACGATAGTCCTTCCGAACCATTCCTTTTGAATGGTCTGGATGATAATGTATATGGCGATTTATATGGCCAGGGTACCTGTGACTACCCAAATGGGATTGAGCCTGGCGATACTTACCAATGTGCCTTCGTGGAATTTGTTTCAGGCGTGGCGGGTGAAAGTAAGACGAATACTGTGACGGCGATGGGTGGAGACGATGATGGGAATGAGACCAGTGCCTCTGCCGGCGCTACGGTGAATATTGGCGGTGGAGATTTATATCTACCGGTAATTCTCGGTTTCAATTAGGAATTAATGGAAGAGGAGAAAGTTGGAGGTGTAAAATGAATGAATATTGGTGGAAAAGCCCTCCTTGGATTGTGCTGCTTCTGGTTTTGGTTCTTCTGCTGGCCGCCGGATGTACGGCATCAATTGATATGAGCAACGATGCCCAGATAGATACGGTCATAATGCGCAATGGGTATAAATTACAGCTTACGCCAGGCATCGGCCCACAGGTTAAAGTCGCAATCGCAGATGAGGGTAAGGCTTATCCGGTAATCGCCCTGCCAGGCGCTGCTGAAAACGAAACAATGGAGGCGTTTGCCGATAATGGAATCCTGCTTGGGGATGTGCTGGATACAGCCGTTTTTTCGAGCAAGGTTGAAGCGCGTGGTTTGCCATACCTGGAAGATCTGGTCGCCGAGAATAAGGTCATATCTGCCGTCGCCTTACCACCGGAAGCGAAAATTGGGCAGTCGATAGCGGAAAGGGTCGAAACGGCTGCGGACAGTGATAAATTACAGGTTGTGGTTCACTTATTTGAAGCGCCGACCGCGGCTGAACGGGAGACGATCAAGCAATGGTTAGCGATTGAGGATGAAGCGCCTGGTCCGGTGCACCTAATCCAGGGAACTGTGCAAGCGCGACATATTGAGAGTTTAGCCAACCTATCATTAGTTGCGTATATTGAAAAACATGTTCTTAGCTCACCATCTGGTTAATGGTGGGGTAACAGATATAAGGTTTTTATTGGGTGGAGGATTGCGTCGCGCAGTTGAGATCGACGGTATATAGTTGCTGCTCCGGGGTTAACTCGCAAGCGGCGATGGGCTGGTCGTCCGGACAATTGGCGTCCGGCGATGGTTCCCAGTTGACCTGTAGGATGCAAAGGTCGTCATCCTGTCGATAAGCAGCGGACATGCCCGTTGGCCCACCGGCCGCATATTGGGGATCTTCCGTCCAGCCCTGTGCCGTCATGGCTGCGCCTACATCTGTTGCTACGGCTGATGGACTTGCAAAATCCTGGCCGGTTCCGCCGGCAGTTGCCTGGCAGCCGCGGCCGCTTTCGTTGCTAACGTAATCCTCAAATGGCGCATCGTCCGTTGTGACATCGACCCCGGTCGCACTGGCCAGTGTATCAGCCAGCTCACTACATGTTTCGGCATCCAGTGGCTGGAAACTTGAACTTAATTCTGATGTTGGATTGGCTTCGGCCGTTGGCGAACCAGGCAAGCTAGAACAGCCCAGGACGCCAGGCAGGACAAAAAGAAATAAACATCCGATGAACCGTATTTTTTTATTCATGAACTTGATCTTTCCTCAATATGAGGATTGACTTTAACCGTTTTGCTCATTATTATCAACTTTAAAGAACTTGCCAGTATATATCCGTTCAATCGAATCAAAAATAAGGAGTGCATCATGGACAGCAGCTACCAGTTGACAGAGAAGAAGAAAACCAGGAGAGGATTTGTGATGACGGGTGGGGGTGCGAAGGGCTTGTATGAGGCGGGGGTGGTGCAGGCGTTTCACCTGTGCAATATGACCTTTGATGTGATCACCGGATCGTCCATCGGGGCGATTAATTCGGTGGCCTATGCCGAATATCAGTTCAGGAAATCGGAGCTTGATCGGCCTGAGGACGCGGAGGAGGCGCAGCGGACGATTCAACAGATGGACCGCTTTATATATGCCTTGCACAGCGCCTGGCTGGAAATGCCGCAGGTGATGTTTATTGATGACAGTGAGGAGGGGCCGATCGGCCGCATCAAAGAGGATTTCACAAAATTCGACCTCACTCTGCCGATGCTGACCCGTCTGGCCTGGTGGTGGACAACGCCGAATAGGTTGAAAGCGCCGCTGCCGCTGGCCGATATCGTCTCCCTGGGCCGGGAGCTGGTAGAACGGCTTGGAGGTGGTATTGGTGAGGTTGTTAAGAACGGGATCATGAAGAAAGGATCGTTGGCCAAAAATGTCGTCGATAGCTACCTGAAGAGTTTAGATATCGGGGTCAGCCTGGTTGATGAACGGGCGGAAAAAAGGTTGAAGGAGCACTTTACCAAGGCGCATGTTGTGCTTACTGAGGAACATTTGGACGGCCGGCTGCCCGATGATTATAAAGAATGCAACGAAACATTCATCGAGCAAAACCGCACCTTTAAGGAGTATTACGATAAACAAATTGACCTGCGCCTGACACGAACCAATTTCCGCACCGGCCTGTTTGAGATTTCAGCCTATGTGCCCAAGAAAGCCTTTGCCCAGGCGGTGGCCGGCTACTGGCGGGTGAATAATTTGCCGCGCGAGGGCTTTCCGGTGACCAGCTTCCGGTTGGAGCTGCCCGGCAACCCGCGGGTCATTGATGCCGCGCTGGCCGCATCGCGCTATCCTGGGGTGTTTTCTCCGCTGCCCCTGCACCGGATATATCCTGAGGATGACCCGGAGAACGCCTTTCTTTACCGGCTCTTGGATGAGGGGTTTGCCTCAGAGGAGGTAAAGGACAAGCTGGTGGCAGAGGTGGATAAAGAATCACGTGAGGATGTCGAAAAGGCACTGGGTTGGCTGGGTGATGAAAGGCATCTTTATTTCAAAGAGCGATTTTTCCCCTGCAAAAAAGACCGCTATTTGGATGGCGGGACGATTGACAACACGCCGTCGAATACGGCGATTGATGGGATCAAGCAGCGAATCAGGCTGGGCGGTGGGTGGCGCAGGAACGTATCGCTCGATCTATATACTGTCCTGCTGCACCGCTTGCCCGCGCAGGAAGAGGTGGAGGATAAGGATACCACTTTGTTTGATGTGGTACAGCGCACGCTGATGATTAACAAGGCGGCCAGGCTGACCACGGAAGCGGAATATGTGGATGTGGTGAGTTATTATGGCGACCGGGCGGAGCAGTTGGCGGAGATGGTGTTGGTGCTGCTGAAGGCGCTTGAGAAAATGGATATGGAGCTAAATCCTGACCCTGATCAAAAGAAATTTCCTGAAATGGTTCGGGATGCGGCCGACAGCTTATTAGTAGACGAACCTAAGAGAGATCCGAAACGGTATAAGAGATATATGCAGCATCTATTGAACGAAAAAGATGAGAAGTATCTCTCTACGCTGAAAGGGTGGAGCGAAGATCAGCTTGAGAAAAGGCTGCCGTTGGATATTGATGTGGTGCAGATCCATCCGGACGATATGCCGCTGCACACGCTGGCCTTTACCGAGCGGCTGGGTTATGAACGGCAAAAAGGGATAGATATGATCACCATGGGCTGCTATAACACGTTGTGGGAGTTGTTGGAGCACCTGGAGATGAAGCAGCAGTATAAGCTGGACAAACAGGACTGCATATCGAGGGACCTGGTGCGCTTGTGGACGGGGATTCCTGAGGGTGAGTTTCCAAAAGAGGATGATTATGAGTCACAGGCGGCATGGCAGGAAGCGTTGGAGGAAAAGCGCCGGAGTTGGGCCTGCAAGCGGTTAGAATGTATTTTTCACCGCAAGCACTGCGCTTATGGGGCGCGGAAAGATCCGCTGTTTGAGGTTAGGAATTAGATTGCTGAAGCCTCAACCTCAGCATTTAACAGATTAGTTTGCTTTCAATGAAGTTGATTTTGGATAGACATAACTTCTTGGAAATCAAACTTATTTCAATTGTGTAGATAATTATAACAATCGAGGTTGTGAATAAATATTTCGTAGTTCTTTTTCTTTATGATAATGGAAAGCAAGATTGACGATATTTAGCTTATTTAAAATAGATGCAGTAATTGGGCGCTTAGCGTCCCAAAAAATAAAAGCCTGGAAAAATTCATGTGCTTCTTCTGAACAAAGTAAAGAGGCTACTACTTTTGCCTCCTCTTCGATCCTAAAAGATAAAAAATAACAAGTGTCATCAAGCATAGTTGGTTTGCCATTTTGAGGACCAATCACACGAAAATTCAAAAACTTATACAAACCAGATATCACGACTTTCCATGGCAAAAAAGAGTAATCGCCAATTCCAAATATGGAAAATGGCGGTTTTCCTTCGTAAATCGAGCTTTTTCGGTTGTCGAAAAACCTCTTGTGACTAGTCAGATATTCCCAAGTTTTGGGGGTTCGTTCTTTAATCTGTGACGTATCATCTCCAACTTTTTGTTGAGTTATTAGTACATACTTTTCCCGATAATTATTATTTCTATTAGCGATGTCCGAACTTTTTAACAGAGGATATAGGTAATCGCTTTCAATTTCAACGGTTTCCCCTAAGCCATTTTGCAGATCAGCACCGATTCTTGTAAGTTCCATAACCTTTGCACAATTATGTTTTACCCCTGACCTCCATTTCAGAATTGGATCCCCCAGCAAGTGCCTCCATTTTTCATAATAATGTATATTAGCAATAATATGACCGTTTTTGATGCCTATCGTTTTTAGAAACGATTTATTTTCAATACCGTCATAAACTTTACAATCATAATTACACGGCTCACCGTTAAACTTTCCAACAAAAAGACACGCATCGACAGTTGCCCCAAAATATCGTTTGGTGTCAATTAGATACATATTACAACCTGACAATGGAATACTTGATTTTTCTGAATGCTTTAATAGTTTTCGAGCAACTGTTGTCTTGCACAACATAGCAATCCAACCGATTTTATTTCGAAACCACTCAAAAATTTTTATTAGCATCCATTCTGAAATGTCGAAGTTACTTTTACCGGTCAATGCATCAAGTCCAACGTGATTTTTAATATTTGTCTTATTGGGTAAGTTGTCACTATTTAGCACTCCTTGAGAAGCGTTGGTTACCCAGGGTGGATTTCCAATGACTAAAATAGGCTCGGTAAAATGCACGATACAATTTTCCCAATCAAACCGGAAGAAATCTCCTTGTCGCACATCAATAATAGCAGAACGGTTTATTGTTTTGGATAATCTTTGCTTTGTTTTCTCCACATACCCTTCGTTGATATCTATACACAATCCGGCTTCTAAGTTTTTGAAGGTGTTTATTGCAGATACAGCGAAGTTCCCTTCTCCGCATGTGGGTTCAATAAATGATAATGGATCGACATCACAATCTTCCCAGAGAAAGCGACAAATCTCATCCGATAAACTTGCAGGAGTCTGAAAATCACCGAACTCGGCCCTTTTCTTTTTGTTCATTCGTGTTTTAGAGTACCCTTACTATCCCTGATACTGAACCTGCTTCGTTGATCACTCGTCGGTATTGGAGTCTCCACTGAAGTGCATTGGAAATTGTCAAATACCCAATAATCGGGGGATTTTGTAGTATTTCTTCCGCAAGTTGATGTGCTTGAATATCATCCACCGGTAAATTTCGTTCCAATAAGAATGCTATGAGATCATCAATGTTTCCGTCATTGTGCAGGATTTTTTTAATTCCACGCGTGGTTTGAAAATCCGCTGTCCGTTCATCCTTAACAAAAATAGTGTGCACGATACTTAATTGGCCAGTCCGTTTTGATGGGTCGTCAGTTTTATCATAAATAAATATTAGAAGAGAGTAACCCAGACCATACACTTTCTGCCGGGCTGATTTGAATGGACACGACGATTGAGGTTGTCTGTTACTGGTTACTTTTATGTCCACTTTTAATGCTGGAAAATCTATCCCTTTTGCCGAACTACCAGTGACGTAGTTATATCTTTGTTCTGAGTAATTTTGAAATTTATGTTCAAGGTAAGTGCCTACTGCCTTACCGTCGGTTATCCCAAACAGGGAAGGCTCATTGTGTGATGATTCAATTTTTGCAAACTTGTTCGCTTCTTGACAAAGTTGCTCAATCGTAAGTTCTGGTTTCATACTCGCTTCTATGGAAAATTCTCTGTTTGTTTCGTACAACTAACCTAATATGTAGTTGGCTACCCACGCCTCCCGTTAAACACTATCATTAATAATAAAGCCAACTCAAAATGGTTAAATATTGGTTAAGAGTTTGAAAGTTTTATTCAAACTGATTTTCCTATAGTACAAATTCAAGTTTAGCAGAAATATTATAATTATAAAAACCGGTAAAATTTACTGTCCGCCCTACAATCTTCTCCCAAATTTAGTAATGGAAATAACTTTGTGTAAAATCATGAAAAAGATGATTTTACACAATTGTAGGTGCTGTTATGGAAGAATTTCAAGTCAGTATCGGCTGTATGAAGCGCGAGATTTCCGAGCTTCTTATAAAGCACAAGTCTGGGCTAGGCGATTAGAGTGAGCGGCCGCTTATGATAGCTTCTACTTGGCTTTGGCGGAATCGCTAGGCTGTGAGTTTTGGACGGCCGATCGGCGATTGGTTCGTGCGGTTAACCAACCCTGGGTTATACTAGCTGAGGAGATTAGCTAATGGGTGTGTTTCATTTGAGTAATTATGTTGCGCGATCAGCGTGCCCTTTGGGTATTGGTAAATCGCGCTAGCCGATTTACCAAACCTGCCAACATTGAAGTGCCCTTAGCAAATTCACGCCCTGAGATTTTATTATGACCAAAAAATTCATGTTTATTTTCTTCATCCTGACCCTTGCGGCCTGCCAGGGTGAACTTCCTTTCGCAGACACGGCCGAAGACAACAACAATCAGGACACGCTGTTCCAGACTTCGACGCTCTCCGCGCTGCTGGCCGGGGATTATGATGGGGATTTCGCCGTGTCCGACCTGGCGGCGCACGGAGACCTTGGCCTGGGCACGTTTAACGCCCTGGACGGGGAGATGATCGTCATGGACGGCGTTGTCTACCAGGTGCGCTCGGATGGCGTGGCCACGGTGGCCGCCGATGATACGCTGACCCCTTTTGCCGCGGTGACGCCTTTTGAGGCGGAGCAATCGCTCTCTTTTGATGACGGGATGGCCTGTGCCGATTTTTATGAGGCACTGGACGCCGCTTTGCCCGCGCTGGACCAGCCCTATGCGATTCGCGTGTCCGGGGCGTTCCCGGCGATGATGGTGCGTGCGCCGCAAAAGGAAGAAAAGCCTTACCCATCTCTGGCCGATGCCCTGGCCAGCCAGGTGGTGTTTGACGACACCGATGTGCGCGGAACGATGGTCGGGTTTCGCCTGCCTGATTACCTGGAAGGGGTCAATGTGACGGGCTATCATTTTCACTTTTTGACGGAGGATTTGACGGCCGGCGGCCATGTGCTGGACTGCCGGACGGGCCCGATGCAGGTTGAGATTGATTCGATAGGGGAGATCATCATTGATTTGCAGGAATTGGATGTGACCAGTGATCAGTTGACAGTGAACCAGCCAACGGTGGACAGCCAAGAGGGGGCGGCCGTTTCTGAAGATCCGATTGTGTTGGGAGCGATCTACAGCCTGACCGGGGGCCAATCCGGGCTGGATGTCCCTTCCTCGCAGGGGGCGCAGCTTGCGGTGGATCAGGCCAATGAAGAGGACGGGGTGCTCGGCCGTCCGGTGCAGCTTATATTAGAAGATGGACAAACCGATCCGGCGGTCATTGAAGAACGAGCAGCAGCGATTATTGAAAATTACCCGGCGGTTTCGGCCCTGTTTGGTTTGTCGGATACGGATCTGGTACTGGCCGCGGCACCGGTGGCTGCCGGGCAAGATCGCCTCTTTTTAACCTCCGGAGCGACGTCGCCCAGGCTGCCGCAGATCGCGCCGGGTGATCTATACCTGGCCTGCTTTGGCGACAATGTGCAGGCCGCGGCAGGGGCGGAATGGGCTTTTAATACGTTGTCGGCGCGGTCGGCGGCCGTTCTCTATAAGGAAGGATCGACTTACACGGATCTCTTGCAAGGTTATTTTCGGACGCGATTCACGGAATTGGGCGGGGAGATCGCCGGCGTGGAAAGTTATGAATTTGGTGAAGATGCGCCGAGTGATAGCATTGAGGATGCGGTGGGTCGGCTGGCGCCGGCCGATTTGATTTACCTGGCGGCCACGCCGGACGATGCCCTGCCGGCGGTCCAGGCGCTGCGCGCTGCCGGGTTTGAGGAGCCGATCCTCGGTGGGGATGGTTTGGATGTCGCTGTTTTATGGCAGAATCCTAATGTCTCCCAGGTTTACTTCACGACGCACGCTTATTTAGGAGAAGATAACAGCGACCCACAGGTCGTGGCTTTCCGCGAGGCTTACCAGGCCACGTACCCCGATTCCACGCCGGATGCTTTCGCCGCCCTGGGTTATGATGCGGCGCGGCTGCTGCTGGATGCGGTTGAGCGGGCAGGCAGCAGCGATCCGCCGGCCGTGCGTGAGGCGCTGGCGAGGACACAGAATTTTGACGGGGTGACCGGGGTGATCTCTTATCCGGATGAGCAGGCGATTCCTGCGAAGTCGGTGAGTATTTTGCTGGCGGAAGGAGGATCGCTGAGTCTGGCGCAGGAAGTGCTTCCGGAGCAAGTTCCACCGCCGTAGTGTTGAGGGTTGTGGGTAGCCGCGAAATCCATTTCGCGCTCAACCGGCGAGGAATGGAATCCTCGGTTACGGTTACCCGTTAGATGCGGCTAAAGCCGTTCCTACGAGCGAGTTGTGGGTAACCGCGAAATCCATTTCGCGCTCAACCGGCGAGGAATGGAATCCTCGGTTACGGTTACTCATTAGATGCGGCTAAAGTCGCCACTTCGGGCGGATTGTGAGTTAAAAATGGCCAATGAACGAACGCAAACGCTGTTGATCGGTTATGGCAATCCCTTGAGACGGGATGACGGTTTGGGACCATTGGCAGCTCAGTGGTTGCAGGATTCATATCATGGGAATGATTTGGCTGTGATCACGGCGCACCAACTGCTGCCGGAATTTGCCGAGGCGATTAGCGAGGCGGGGCGGGTGATCTTTATTGATGCATCGGCCGTGGGCAAACCGGGCGAGATAGCGGTGCGTGAAGTCGGCCCCCAATCCGATGCGCAGGAGTGGCTGATTCACGATTTTTCACCACAAACGATCCTGGCTTATGCCCAACAGCTCTATGGCCACGCGCCGCCGGCGGTATTGGTGACTGTCAATGGCTTTTCCTTTGCACATGGAGACGAACTCTCCCCGCAGATGCAACAGTTGATGCCACAAGTGGTGTGCCAGTTACAGACCTTGTTGAAATGAGGATGAGACAGGCGGGATAATGATCCTGGTTATTTTATAAATCCTGGCCGCTTGTTCCATCCTGATCATAACGGCCGAAAAAATGGGAGGGGCGGGGTCGTGCGGGATGGTTTATTAGAGACCTGACGAATTTGAATCCGCTCGGCCTCACCCTTTTGGATAGAATAAATAATAGACTGGGCGAGATTGGCGGGTGGAATGGTTGAGGTTATCCGCGCAGATCATGGCCCGCCAATCCCGCCCCTACGAAATTTGACATAATGGAGGCAAAATGAGCAAACCATTTCCAACAGATGATATGACGCTGACCCAGATACTGGTTGTCAGCGATTTAGAAAAGGCGCGGGTGTTTTATCGCGATGTATTGGGCGCCGCGCTTTATGGCGAATATGGCGGCACGTCTATTGTCTTTAATTTCAATGGGACCTGGCTGCTGATCGTCACCGGCGGCGAACCAACGAAGGACAAACCGGGCGTGACATTTGCCGCTCCGAGAGACCCTGATCAGGTGAGCCATGCGTTTACAATTCGGGTCAAGGATTGCCAGGGAGCATATGAGACATTGCTCAAACGTGGGGCGCACTTTTTGACGCCGCCGGTGAATTGGAGGACGGAAATCCGGGCCTTCTTTCGCGATCCGGACGGGCATTTGTTTGAGATTAGCCAGGTGGAAAATTTGGAGTAGCTGGCAGTGGGCAGTGACCAGTAACACAGTGAACAGTAACACAGTGAGCAGTAATCAGTGGGCATGACATGAAAACTGATTACTGATTACTGAAAACTGGCTACTAATTACTCATTGACCCGTTAACAGCCTCCTGCGCGGCCGTGAAGCCGGGACGAAGTTCTAAGGCGCGGCGATAATCGAGCAGGGCGGCATCGGTTTCGCCAAGAGCCAGGCGGGCGTGGCCGCGATAAAGAAAGGTTTCTTCCACGTCTCGACCACCATCGTTATCTAAAACGGCCGATGTCAGAGCCAGCACATCGTCTATCCGTCCATCAGCCAGGTACGCTTCATAAGGCTCAAATTGGTACCACAACATGCGCGGGGGAAGACCGGCTAAACGGGCCTGATCGAAGGCGGCCGCTGCCTGGGCATAGAGCGGTGGATCATCCGTTATGTCAGCCAAATGAGTGAGGCTGCTGCCCACATTGAACCAGGCGAAGGGGTCTTCAGCGTCGGCCACGATGTCTGCTTTGGCCATCTCCAATGCCTGGCGCCACATAGCCTCTTCATCGTTAAGGATCGGACCGGTGATCGTCTTCAGTTGCTGTTCCTGTTCAGCTTCATATACGACGAAAAAGGTATAGTTGAACTGCTGCCAACCCTCGTCGATGACCTCATAAGGGACGGGTAGACCGCTGCTGTCCCAGGGTCCAAGGAAGGTGTCCAGGGTCATGAACTCGGCCGCAGCTTCATCGTAGCCGTACAAGGTCAAATAATGACCCATCCAGCCCTGCCATGCATCCGGTTCATAACCCTTCTCAATGACGACCGGGAAGCCGGCGGCGATCAGTCGTTTGGCCAGTTCCAGGTCACCGCCGCGATAGAGAACGGCGCGCAAGGGAGTGTGGTTATTCGTATAGTCAACTAGCTCCTCCGGTGATACATTACGGTCATCGTAGTGCGGCTTGACGACACCAGCAATGTCGAGTTGGCTGTGTTCCAGACCGTAATAGTTGAGGTTAATGCTCAGCGTGGCCGGGCCGCAGTTGTTCAATTTTTGCGGAGTGATCTCGAAACCGGTAAGCGAGTGGCGGGTGGCGAGTGGCGGGTGGTGAGTGGCGAGTGGTAGGTGGTAAGTGGCGGGTGGTAAGTGGCGGGTGGCGGGTGGCGGGTAGGGAATGGTGAGTTGAGAGTTGCGAGTGGTGAGTGGATGGGTCGGTGATGGCTGGATTTCGGCCGTGTGGGTTGGTGTTGGGCTGGGGGTGGTGATGAACTGGGCGATTTGGGCCGGGGTGACCTGTGGTGCGGGCAAGGCAGTGGGCAGTGGGGTGGTGACGGCGCGTAGGATTTCCGATGGCAAACGGCCGCGAACTTGGCCGGGCAAGGCGCGCACGGCCGCGGGCAGAATAGTAAAGCTCAGAAAGGCGCCGATTACCAGGAGGATCAGGGCGAAAATTGTCGCTTTGAACAGCCTGTTCATGGTTTCTATTATACATGGCAAATGAAAATTAAAGCGCCACACTCATTTGTATGGCGCTTCGAAGGAGGAGGAAATAAGAAAATGAAGATTTTCGTTCGCTGTTCACTCTATAGATGGGGTCATATTTTGATTTCTTACCTCGTAGCACAAATTGCCTAATTTGTGAGGATGAGCAATGTAGGCAAAATCAAACAAACAGGAATGTTTGTTTTACAAGCAGTTTAGCGGAG
The DNA here is from genome assembly GCA_028277515.1 of Anaerolineae bacterium. The sequence continues at coordinate 1,328 of JANQGC010000350.1, read as the reverse complement.
TTGACGGCGCACGGCCGAACTGATCATATCCACGGCGAAGGTCAGCAAGACCAGGCAGATGAGCACGGCGAGCACGGCACGATAGTTGAAGGCACTAAGCACCTGGCTCAGTTCGCGACCCAGACCACCGGCGCCAACGATGCCCACGATGACGGTCTCGCGAATAGCGTTTTCCCAGCGATACAGGCTGTAGGAAACATATCGCGGGGTGACGGTTGGCGCGGTTCCATAGAGGAAAACAGCCCTGCCTTTAGCTCCCAGGGCGCGGATTGCTTCAGGCGGCCGTTTATCCATGTTCTCCAATACCTCGGCCATTAAGCGACCCAACACGCCGGCGTTGTAGATGGCCAGGGCCAGCGCGCCGGGCAGCATGCCAGGAAAGAAAACAAAAAGCAGGACCAAAGCCCAGATTGGAGCGGGCACGGCGCGCATCAACAGCAGTAGGAAGCGGGTCAGGCTGACTATCATAGGACGCAAACGGCCGTCCCGGTTATTGGCCATAAAATTACGCGCCGCCGGGAAGGAGAACAACGCTCCAATAATTGCAGCGATGCTAGCCGCCAGGATGGACATAGCCAATGTTTTTTGCGACAGAGTAAATAAATTCTGTATATCGGCCCAGGTCAGGTTCAAAGGCCAGGCCTGACTGGCGATGTCGTCCAGCAAGCGAGCGCTGCGCTCCGACCAGAGCAGGCTCCAGTTGGGATCGAGATATAGAAAGGAAAGGGGAACCAGGATCAGCAAAGCGATAAAGGACAGCCGAATGACTCTATCAGGACGGCCGTTAGCCGGTTGGACAGCCAAATCCTCTCGGCCATATTCACCACGCACAACATTCGTGCGGCCGAAGCGGCGGCGTACCTGGGCGCTCCAGGCGTCGGCCAAACCACTGAGCAGCAGCAGGGCGTAAAAGAAGGTCCAGGTCTCATTGTAATTCAGGGTCTGCATACTGAGCAGAATTTGGTAGCCCAGGCCGCCGGCGCCAATGACGCCCAGCACGGCCGCGCCACGAATGGCACACTCAAAGCGATAAAAGGCATAGGAGATCCAGTCGGGCAGAATGCCCGGAAGATGGCCGTATAATACCGCCTTGAGCGGAGAAACACCGCTGTTAAGCAGGATCTGAAAAGGCTGCTGCGGCGCTTCATCCATGATTTCGGCAAACACTTTAGCAATGGTAGCGCTGTAGGGGATGACAATGGCCAATATGGCTGCCAGAGGATCCAGACCGAAGATGTTGAGAAATATCAATCCCCATAGCAGTTCATGGATGCCGCGAGGGAAGGCCAAAAGTAAGCGCAGGGCGGACCAGGGGATTCGTCTCAGTT
>JANQGC010000314.1 GCA_028277515.1 Anaerolineae bacterium | reverse complement strand
CTGCCTCCTTGCGGTTGGCGCACCGACTTCAGGTGTTGCCAGCTCCCATGACGTGACGGGCGGTGTGTACAAGGCCCGGGAACGTATTCACCGCACTGTTGCTGACGCGCGGTTACTAGCAACTCCGGCTTCATGCAGGCGAGTTGCAGCCTGCAATCCGAACTGAGACCGGCTTTAGAGGATTGGCTCCGTCTCGCGACTTGGCAGCCTGTTGTACCGGCCATTGTAGCGTGTGTGTAGCCCTGGACATAAAGGCCATGCTGACTTGACGTCATCCCCACCTTCCTCCGGTTTGCACCGGCAGTCCCGCCAGACACATGTAACTGACGGTAAGGGTTGCGCTCGTTACAGGACTTAACCTAACACCTCACGGCACGAGCTGACGACAGCCATGCAGCACCTGTGATGGCTCCCCGAAGGGTCGGTCACCTTTCGGCTTCCTACAACCAACATGTCAAGCCCAGGTAAGGTTCTTCGCGTAGCCTCGAATTAAACCACACGCTCCGCTGCTTGTGCGGGCCCCCGTCAATTCCTTTGAGTTTTAGCCTTGCGGCCGTAGTCCCCAGGCGGCAGACTTAGCGCGTTAGCTACGGCACCGATGGGGGTCAATACCCCTCCGACGCCTAGTCTGCATCGTTTACGGCTAGGACTACCGGGGTTTCTAATCCCGTTCGCTCCCCTAGCTTTCGTGTCTTAGCGTCAGGTGCAGTCCAGAGCGCCGCCTTCGCCACTGGTGTTCCTCCGGATCTCTACGCATTTCACCACTACACCCGGAATTCCACGCTCCTCTCCTGCCCTCGAGCCAGGCAGTCTCGAACGGCCTCTCCCAGTTGAGCCAGGAGCTTTCACGTCCGACTTAAACAACCGCCTACATGCTCTTTACGCCCAGTAAATCCGGATAACGCTTGACCCCTACGTTTTACCGCGGCTGCTGGCACGTAGTTAGCCGGGCCTTATTCCTGGGGTACCGTCCGTTCTCTTCCCCCAGAAAAGGAGTTTACAACCCGAAGGCCTTCGTCCTCCACGCGGTGTTGCTGCCTCAGACTTTCGTCCATTGGGCAATATTCCTTGCTGCTGCTACCCGTAGGTATCTGGTCCGTGTTTCAGTACCAGTGTGGGGGGTCACGCTCTCACGTCCCCTACCCGTCTTAGCCTTGGTAAGCCATTACCTTACCAACAAGCTGATGGGACGCAGGCCCCTCCCAGAGCGCCGGAGCTTTAGTCAAGGTTTTCTAAAGGCCTTGACATCTGGGGTATTAGCCAGCGTTTCCACTGGTTGTCCCCCTCTCTGGGGCAGGTCACCAACGCGATACTCACCCGTCCGCCACTCTCACCTTCAGACGAATCCAAAGGATCCCGTTCGACTTGCATGCATTAAGCACACCGCTAGCGTTCATCCTGAGCCAGGATCAAACTCTCCATAGAAAGTTTGTGTTCCTATTATTGGAACTACTGTTTTAAATTGATTGAGCTCAAGTTTGCTGATGTTTCTGTCACTATTCAACTGTTAAAGTTCAGGGGTGCTGCCTCACTATTCATTATAAAATAGCAGCTCGCCAAACGCAATAGGGTTAAAAAAACGGCTCCAACGTGAAAGCCGTTCGTCATCCCCTGCGTTATTCTGTTGTTCTTGATGTTTGGAGAATTACTCACCAACATCCTCTCTCTCGACAACCTAAATATTTTACCATACTTCAAACGATTGTCAAGGGCAATTTTAGACATCAAAAAACGGCTCCAGCAGAGCCGCTGTCCATTTCTTTGTCTTAAATTGTTATCAGTAAGCTGCCTCTTGGCGGCGCACCTATTTGAATCAACGGCGGGAATTATAGCAAGAGGGATGGGGCGTGTCAACTATTTGGAATATGGATTTTGTTTTGTCTCATATTATTGTTTTGGCTATAGAGTTTTATCTGGACTATAACACGCTACATTATCTTAAATAGGAAAGGGCAGTGTGTATTTCTCGAGTTAAATCGAATTCATGGCTCTCCGTTTAAGGATTGCCTTTCGCGGTTAAAATCTTCAATCTGGAAACCATTGCCGCCCTGGAAGAAAGTGAAAATTACCAAGATCTCAAACCCTACGATAACCTTAATGCTCTTTTTGATGACCTGGAAATGTGATGCCTACAATTCGCACCACCCTAATACACGATAATATACAGGCCTGTAACAATGCCGCACTTAAATGACAAAAGAAAGTGACTTTGGCATCGCTCTGCAATAAGTTGTTGCTCTTATTCCTTCTATTCCCTTATTCACACATTATTAACAAGCGATCCCCCTTCTTCCGAAGCAATACGGTATAATAAGTGAGGCAAGGATAGCGTTTTGTGTTTATGGGAGATAAAAGATGAGCAATAATAGGTGGGCACGGTTATTCATTTTCTTACTGTTTTCGGCCGTTTTACTCTGGGCCGGATCGCAGCAATTTTCGATCGTCCAAATTGCGGCTCAGGATGAGCCGGTCGTTCCCGCAAGGGAGCAAAAAAGCCGTTTGGTGACAGACGGCCGTGCCTTCAACCCCTCCGCCACAGCCAATAACCCCCGCCAGAAAAATCCGCTGCCCGCAATACCCGCCCCGCCTGACCCGGCATCCCAGGCCATAGCCGGCAACTGTACCCAGCTCTTGTCCAACACCCAATTAAACTTCAGCGGCGGTACCGTCCCCAACTGGCTCATCTACGATGAAATCGTTTATTATACGGATCAGCATTTTATCTCCCCCTTTTATTCCCTCCTCATGGAAGATGCCGATCCGGGTGATTCCTCCCCCGCGCAAGATGCCTTTGGCCAGATTTTCAATATGCCAGCCAATCTAGAAAGTGTCAAAATTGATTACTACCGGGCTACTTTATATAGAAACAACGACGACTCTGTTTATGGCGATTTATGGTTGGTAGACAACAATGATGAACTGTTTGAACCATTACTCAGTTGGCAAGTATCGGAGACAAATGGACAGTGGGCGGCGGAAAGCATCACCATAACTGATCCTGGTGACCTGGCCCTCTTAGCCGGACAAAGATTGGCCATCATCTTATACACCGCCACCGATGGCCAATGGCCGGTAGAAACCGTCATTTTTGATGACATTAAATTAACGGCCTGCATCAATCCGGCAACGGCAACCAACACACCAACCCCCACAGCTACCAATACGCCTGGACCTTCACCAACGCCAACGAATACGGCAACAAATACGCCGATACCGACGGCCACCAACACACCAACGGCTACCAATACACCCACCATCACACCGACACCGAGCAACACACCTACCGCATCGCCGACGCCTATCTGTCAGGAACTGCTGCAAAATGGCGGTTTTGAAGATAACACGGCCTGGGTCTTCCCCGTGACCGAAAAGACGGCCGCTTACAGCACGGACGAGGCCCACACCGGCCTACGCTCAGCCAGAACGGGCATCACGGGAGGTACGAACAAATACAGTTATTCTACAGTGCTGCAAACCGTGACCATTCCCAGCGGGGCCACGGACATCAAACTGCGCTTTTGGCTGTTGCCCCAGACAACCGAACCGACTTATTTAAGCGTGCCCCGCGATCCCTTCACCATCAACGAACGGGATGCCCTCACTTCTGGGGATGCGCAGCTAGTCTCTATCCTCAATCAATATGGGACAGAGATTGAACGGTTGATCACCATGCGTCGTGATGAAGATACCTGGCAATATTACGAATTTGATCTCTCCCATTATGCCGGGCGAACGATCAAGATTTATTTTGGCACCTATAACAACGGCTGGGCGGGCATCACCAGCATGTACGTCGATGATGTTTCCTTGAGCGACTGTCCCGATGAACCGCCTACAGCTACACCAACCCCTACGCTGACCCAAACGCCCACAGAGACAGCGACGGCGACATTAACACAAACGCCAACCAATACCCCCACACCAACGGCCACCGGGACAGCGACCCAAACGCCAACCAACACGCCCACAGCGACGGCCACCAATACAGCAACTCCTCTGCCCCTGGATAAGCTTTTCTATCTGCCGACGCTGTTTAATGATGTGCCCCTGGGCATCAGTGGGCGCATTGTAGACAACAACGGGCTGGCCATGAATGGCGTGGAAGTTCAAACAGATAAGGGACAAACTGCCTTCAGCGGTCCAGACGGCCTGTACTCGTTTAATGACCTGGCGCCGGACACCTATGAGATCACACCCATTGAAGCCGGCTATACATTCTCACCACCCTCCGCGATGGTTACTATCCCGCCAAGCGCAGGCAGTGTTGATTTTCAGGGCAGCCTGAATGCCTACCCGTAGCCGCGAAATCCATTTCGCGTTCCAGAATTGGCTATGAAGCGCGATTGGAAATCGCAGCTACAATTTGAACGGTCGATAACCCTGATGTGATGTCGTTCACTGGCGGTTTAACTTGCATTTTCTGATATAATAAATCAACAATGTCTGAATCAAACGATGCCAAAGCGCAATCTCAAAAAATAGCCAGGACGGCCGAAAAAATGTTCAATATTCACTCTCCCTTTCATTGATTTAGAAAACCTGAAGAAAAATAAAAAGACTGTAGGCCGGTTGCAAGACCTGGCTGATTTAGAAAACCTGGCATAGATTTTCAATTCACGCTGAATGCCTAAATCGAATATGCTCAACTTCCTTGACAAATACCTCAATCTTTTGTATTATACCAATTAGTTAATTAACTAATATGTTAAATAAAGGGATCAAAGTCACGATGAATGATGAGAAAAGACTCGATCAAACCTTTGCCGCCTTAGCAAACACAACGCGGCGGGCGATTCTTGCTCGCTTGGCTGAGGGAGAGGCCACGGTCAACGAGCTTGCCGAACCATTCAATATGACCTTGCCGGCCATTTCCAAACATATCAAAGTATTGGAACGTGCAGGGTTAATCGTACAAGGGCAAAAGGCGCAATTTCGCCCCTGCACCATCGACCCAACGCCCCTGCAAGAAGTTTCTAATTGGACAGAGCAGTACCGCCACATTTGGGAGGCACGCTTTGACCAAATGGATCAATATATCAATACACTTAAAAATAAGGAGAAATGATAATGAATAATAAAACCGTCGCACAAGATGCGGTCGTGGTCGAACGGGTATACGATGCACCTATAGATTTAATCTGGCAATTATGGACCGATCCGGAGCATTTCAAGCAATGGTACGGTCCCAATGGATTCACTGTTCCCGTCTCCGAAAAAGATGTAAAAGTCGGCGGCAAGCACCTGTGCTGCATGTTGTCCCCTGATGGCAGCATGAAAATGTGGACCACGGGCGAATTTATGGAAGTGATTCCTAAAACCCGCCTGGTCTACACGGAAAGCCCATCTGACGAAAATGGCAATGTGCTTCCACCATCGGCAATAGGCATGCCGGAGGGCACTTCAACCAAGACTGAAGTCATTGTGGAACTGAAAGACCTGGGCGGGCGCACAAAAATGATAATGACCCACGTCGGTATACCTGCGGACTCAGGCGGAGCCGGTGGATGGCAACAAGCCTTCGACAAGCTGGCAAATTACATCGAAACGCTGCACAAAGGAAATTAAACCCGATAGCATGATTGAGTGTTGCCATCGTGGATCGCGATTCATGATGGCAACATTGCTTTTCACCCTGGCGGGGGTGGTGGCGTTGAGATTGGTCCGAAGGTTGAGGTTACTATAGGTGCTATCTGAGTCGCTGTTGGGGTGATGTTTAATCCAAAAACGGCCGGGACATAATCCCGATCAACAGGGGTAGCCGTTGCGGTTGAACCGGGTTCCGGTAGTGGTGTTGAGGTTGTAAGATGAGTAGGGGTTACGCCAGCAGCTCTTATTGCGCTGCCGGGATGAGACTCAGTGAGTATGGCTAGAATTGAAAAAAGAACTAGAAAAACAATGAGAGATGGAAGCGCTTTGGAATGAAACATAACCCCCTCCGAAGTAAACTTTTTTTGCCCTTCTCTCATTGAATTGGGGCAATCTTTCTTTTTCAATTAAGATTAAAAATTCTTCAGGGACCCGCTAAGTACAAACAAATTCTCTACATTTTTGCCTTCACCCAGCCATTAAAACCAATACGCTCCTATAATTAAACTTTGAACACGCGTTCGGTCCAAAAAACGGTAAAAACAGCGTTTTTGCACAATGACTATGCGACATTACCGGTGAAAATGGTGAAAATGGCACTAATTAATTATGAGTTACTCATAACTTATTAGCGGTTTAAGATGAGTAATTGGCGGGTTTCTTCCAGGCTTAAATCCTGTGCAGAGAGTGGATTCTTCTCCAGGAATTGGGCCAAAAGAGAGAGGGCCAGGCTGAAGGTCTGGCTGCGGCTGGCGCCGAAGGCAGCATTGAGCGCGCCATGCACACGGCCGAGTTCGATCACCTCTTGCGGCGAGACGCGCACCGAAGTCCATTTCTCCGGGCTGTTCTCATCGGGCAGGCTCAAATCCCACAACAAGTAAAGCGATTCCAGGTCGATCACACCTTCGGGTATTTCGCGGCTGCGTCCGGCCACCGCCTGGCGCAGCGCTTCCATGCGGCCGGTCAAGGCGGAGATGGCTAGGTCGGCCACATCGGCCCGCTTGACCTGTTCGGGCAGCCGTTTGGCCAAATCTTTCATGAGCCGCTTTTCTTCCGGACGGAGGGCGACATACACATTCTGGCGCGGCACGCTACTGCGCGGCCGGCCGCGTTTCGGCTTGTTTTCCAGCAAAGCCGCCAGGGTACTCGCATCATATTTTTTTTCAGCATCACTCTTCTTTTTACTCATTTATGACGCCCGGCATGCCGGTATTCTGGATAATTCTCTAAAAATGTTTTGACAAACTCCCCGTCGATCTGAAAGCCATCCGTGTCCAAAAGTTCAAGGCTCAGATGCTGGCAGAACCAGCAAATGCGCCGGGGATAGCCCTGGGTCTCTTTCCAGATAGGTTGGATGGCATCATTTGTGAACAGAGGGCGCGCATTCGCTTCGCGACCGGCAGCTAACAGGCGAAATTCGATCAAGGCTTTGGTATCGTCCGGCGTTAAGGGATCAAGCGATGAGCGCGTGGCCACCCGGTCGTTAAAATCGCTGACCTCGCGCAGGTTAATGTCCAGTTCGGGGCGGCCGAGCAAGATAAACTGGTAAGCCGTGCCCCCTTCCGGGTTGCGGAAGTTGAGCATCCGCCGCAGATTCTCAAATTGATCATCGCTCAATTCGTGCGCCTCGTCGATGATCACCAGCGGCAGCACCCCCTTCTTGGACTGCTCGGTCAAAAAAGTGCGCAGCACATTGAGCTGATCCTCCGTGGCCCGCCGGGTGCGCAGACCAAACTCGGCGGCGATCCGTCTCAGCAATAATAAGCCGCTGTTCTTGGGCGGTTCGTCAATCTGCGCGGGCACGAAATCCGGCCGGCGACGATAACGGTTGTGAAACCAGGAGGCGAGCATGGTCTTTCCCGTGCCCACTTCACCGACGACGATCGACGCTCCCTGGGCCGCTTCCACCATATAGCTGACCTTGGATAAGGCGCGCCGCGTTTCAGTGGAGATATACATGAAGCGCGGATCGGCTTCAATACTGAAGGGTTGGATAACCATCCCCAGCCGGCTCCAGTCCACATGGATACCTTCTAAATTAAATTCGGGTTGAATTGCCATTGACTCGCTCACAGCTAGATTATCCTCCCCTTTCGGTCCCTGTCAAGGGTTAGGTAAAAACTAAATGTATTGCTCAAATTGTAGCAACACAACCTCACATGGGCAAATCCAGGGCGTTAGATCATTGACAACCGCCCGTCTATTTGCTAAACTGACCTAAATTATGGTAAATTTAGTGCAAAAATGACTATAGATTGCCAATAATCGACATCTATTAGCTTTTTGAGCAAGATTTTACGATAATAAGGTTTTTCAATATGTATAACGACCTCACAAATGGCTTACATTTGCATGCCGGGCTCTTCGGAAATGAGTGAGGGACATGTTGAGGATCAAACAACAACATAGGGTCGCTTAGTAGATAAGCGGCCGTTTTCTTTTTTGTCGCTGTGACAGGGCTGTAACGGCTGAAGCTGTCACCACGAGATTATGGTGGCTAAAAAGAAAACGGCCAGACGCCGCCACGTCTGGCCTACATTCATACACCTGTAAGCACCTTTCTGCTTCCTGGTGCCGCCAGCACCAAAAAGAAGCCCCTTCATTGGGGAGGGGGTTTTTGTATCCCCAGGCCGCTTACTAGCTAGGCACAGAATAACACAAGCTGATCATACTGTCAACCATTTTGTATGGTTATTTAATCAGCCTGGACCTGTCTGCCGTTCTTGAATGCTGCCTGGTCATCGCAGCCAACAGGGGGGTAACACCGCTTATTCTGGCCTGGAAAGCGACAGTAAACTTGTCCGGGCAAAAGACATCTGCTGGTCTATCAAAAGAATTACTCGCCGCCCAGGAACGGTTAATGGCTCTGCGTGCGGAGTTGCATATGCCGGAGGAACGATCGTTTAGTTTGTTTCGCACGGCCGATCAGCGGATGCTCTCTGTAGAACAAGCTTTTAGCTTGTTTTGTGATTCCCAAGTCAAAGATTCCAATGGGATCGATTGCGATAGAGATAGAGATTGGGATGGAGAGATTGTGCTGCATCCATCCATTGGCCTGGGCATGCTGCGGGGCAAGAAAGTGGCCAGCGGCCGTTTATGGCTGCTGCTCCGTTTTCTGGACAAGGAGGGACGGGGCTGGCTAGACCTATCGGAGGTTCGGCACACTTGCACTTCGGCCGCTTCCCCAATAAAAATCTGCGGCCCGCGCCATCTGCGTACGCTCATCGCTCAGGGTGAAGGCATTTTCTGGCAGAAGAATAACGGCCGTCTCTGGCTACGATCCGTGCCCAGGGTGGCGGCCACGCTGGAGGTGGCCCGTTTGGACGGCCGTCCGGTGGCCATCCCGGTTGATATCCTGACCAAAAGCATCGGCCAGGTGCGCGCCCATCTATACGCCGCGTTTCACAGCGGGCGCAAAAACAACAATCCTATCTCGCGCGCGACCCTGAAACGACTCAGCCAGGTCAGCCCGCGCAGCCAGCAAAATTATGAAAAACGCGCCCACGTCGGCAAACAAGGTAATTTTGCCACCGGTCCCCGTCTGAACAGCTCGTACGCCCAGGAGTGTGCCTGGCAGAGGGGTCCGGCTTGTTTCACCTGGCAGGACAAAAAAGGAAAACTAGGACAGAAAGGTGCCGCTTATTTAGCCTGGCAGCTTCCGAACAGCTATGACGGTCCGCACGACAAGCGGCCCAATGGCAACCGCAAACGAATCAACCGCCAACTGGCAGACCTGTCTAATATAGGGATGATGGGGAACGGCCGTGTTAATGGCGAATTCGTGAGCAAACGTTATTGGGCCGGCGCCAAAGCGGCCGTTCAGCATGCCGGAGCCGGCCAACCAATCGCTTATTGGCCCGCCGGCCGGCGCGGATTATGGTATATGATCGGTAGCGAACATGAAGATTGATCACCAGGAAACAAGGGCGGAACAAACTTGCCGACCTAATAAGGGATATATTAATCATCCAGGTTCTAAACAATTCATGCGACAGTCACTTTATTACGACTATTGCCATTTAAATAATAGGCCAAAGTGACTGTCACATTAGGTAAAAATATAGATAAAATCGCACACTGTCTCTCGTCATGTGTTATTCAATATCGTATAATCCCATCATGGACCAACCAACAATCGTCCCTCTCGATCTCGAATTTAAGAATTTGCCCCAAACCATCGCCTCCTACCTGGTTGCCGGACCTGAAGGACCCGTTCTGGTAGAAACCGGTCCGGCGTCCACGTTACCAAATCTGCGCGCCAGGTTAGCCCAATACCGGTTGCAGCTTGCTAATATTAAACATGTCCTGGTAACCCATATCCACCTCGACCATTCCGGAGCAGCCGGGTGGCTCGCTCGCCAGGGAGCACAAATCTACGTCCACCATGTAGGCGCACCCCATTTGGTCGATCCCAGTCGCCTCTTGAAAAGCGCCAGCCGTATCTATGGCGATGATATGGACACTTTATGGGGCAAGACCATCGCTGCACCCGAGGACAAAGTCACGCCTTTGGAAGATAATGAGGAATTTGAAGTGGCCGGCTTGCAGTTTACCGCCCTAAACACCCCCGGACATGCCTGGCACCACATGACCTATCGCCTGGGAGATGTCGCTTTCACTGGTGACGCCGCGGGCGTGCGCATCCACGGCAAGGACCTGGTTGACCTGCCTGCCCCACCTCCGGAATTCAAGCTGGAAGTGTGGGATAAAACCATCGATCGCTTGCTAGACGAAAACTTTGCGGCCATTTACCCTACCCACTTCGGCCGTAGCGACAACCCGGAAAATCAACTAACCGATCTGCGCCAATTGCTGCACCAGGCGGCCGAATTTGTGTACATCCACATGAAAGAGGGCATGAACCGTGACCAGATCCTGCGCCTCTACATCGACATGATGGACAACCGCGCCCGTGCCGCCGGCCTTTCCGATTTCGCGATCCGTCAATATGATGCAGCCAATCCCCTGTTTATGTCCGTAGACGGCATCATGCGTTACTGGACAAGAAAAGCGGAAAAAGAAAAGGATTGAAATCGGTTCTAACCAGGGGGAAGTGATTGCCGAAGCGGGCACGGCTGTGAACCCATCCCGTGGAGTTGTTCATAGTTATCGCCTTGTGGCTCCTAACAGCCAGCTATATCTAACCGTTTCCCCAGGAACGTTGGATCCAATACCTGATTTCGCTTTTGCGGTAGGGGCAGGGCTGCGCGGAATGGGTTTACAGGGACCCCTTCATAATTGTACCCGCACAGCCTTGCCCGGCAGCCTCTTGTATAATTTCATATTCATGTTAAGATACAGAAACGGATTGTGATTTTCTTCACAAATAAAGCATAGGAACTCAAAATATCATGAAAGAGAGTAATTTCATATTGTCGATTGATGCCCTGATGCCGGCCGATATGGCCCGCAAATCTGAGCAAGTCGGGGTGGCCAAGGTCAACATTGGCCCCTTCCGTATGTTTGCCCTGGCCGTTTTGGCCGGGGCTTTTATCGGTCTAGGGGCTGTTCTTGCAACCATCGTAACCACGGGGGCAGGTGGTCAATTAACTTTCGGTGTGGCCAGGCTGTTAGGTGGGTTTGTCTTCTGCCTGGGCCTGATCCTGGTCATCGGGGCCGGCGCGGAGCTGTTCACCGGCAATAATTTGATCATCATGGCCTGGGCCGGTGGCAAGGTATCTACGCTGCACCTGCTGCGCAACTGGATCATTGTCTATATTGGCAATTTTGCCGGTTCCGTCGCCACTGCCGGGGGTATTTTCCTGACCGGGCAATATGCGTTCAACAACGGAGCCGTCGGTCTGAACGCGCTCAATATCGCTCAGGGCAAGATGCAATATGGATTTATCCAGGCGCTCATGCTCGGTGTTTTCTGCAACGCCCTGGTATGCCTTGCCGTCTGGCTGGCTATGGGTGGCCGCAGCGTTACCGACAAGATCCTGGCCATCCTTTTCCCGATCACGGCCTTTGTAGCCGCCGGTTTTGAGCACAGTGTCGCCAATATGTATTTCGTGCCCATCGGCTTATTGATTAAGGCCTTCGCTCCGGCTTCTTTCTGGTCGGCAATTGGCATGAGCACGGCCGATTTTGCCGGCCTGACCTGGTCCAATTTTTTCCTGGCCAACCTGCTGCCGGTGACTATCGGCAACATCATTGGCGGAACGTTATTCGTCGGTGTCGTCTACTGGTTTATTTACTTACGGCCGAGTTGGACGGGGAAGAATTGAACAGGGGGCAGTGAGCAATGAGCAGTAATCAGACAACTGATGATTGATAACTGTCAACTGGAAACTGACAAGTGGCAACTCAGAACCTCTTAGGAATTGACCTGGGCACTTCCAGCGTGAAGACGGCCGTTTTTCAGGCAGATACAGGCCGGATCGTCGCCGGTGCGGCCGTGGAATACATCGTTCAAGCACCCCGGCCCGGATATGCCGAACAGGACCCCCAGGCTTGGTGGCGCGCCGTCCGCCAGGCGGTGGGTCAGGTATTGTCTGATGTTCCGGCGCGGGACATCGCGGCGATTGGCCTGTCCGGGCAAATGCACGGCCTGCTTTGCCTGGATAGAAACCATGAGCCTTTACACCCGGCGATTATCTGGGCGGATGGTCGGGCAACGGCCGAATTGCCAGCCTTGAGCCAACGACAGGAGCAATCCTCAGCCACCCTGCCCGGTCCGCCCGCAGCCGGTTTTGCTGCGGCATCCGCCCTCTGGATGAGCCGTAACCAGCCGGGTATCCTGGAGCGCACCAGGGTGATCCTTTGCCCAAAAGATTATATTCGTTTGCGCCTGACCGAGCGGGCGGCGATGGATCTCAGCGATGCCTCGGCCACCTGGCTGTTTGATATTGCAAAGGAGACATGGGCAGCAGACATGGTGCGATTTTGCGGATTAGAGATGGCGCAAATGCCTCCCGTACAGCCCAGTTCGGCTGTCAGTGGACACCTGACCAAAGAGGCAGCCGAAGCGTTGGGATTAGGAGCAGGCATCCCTGTGGCCGCCGGCAGCGCGGATGTGGCGGCGCAAGCCCTGGGGCATGGCGTCATTGATACGCATGATCTGCTTGTCACAGTGGGCACGGGAGGACAGGTGTTTTGGCCGCAGCGGCAGCCACTACTGGACAGAAACGGCCGTTTTCATGTCTTCCGTCATAATGTGCCGCGCTGCTGGTACGCGCTG
>JANQGC010000303.1 GCA_028277515.1 Anaerolineae bacterium | reverse complement strand
TCCGATCATGGCGACATGCATGGTTCGCATGGCCAATTCCGGAAAACATCACCGAGGGAGGAAGCGATCCGGATTCCCTTCATTGTCTGCGACGGCCCTAGCATGTACAGCTGCCGCCATGGCCGTCCGGACGCAGTGATCAATCATGTCGACATTGCACCGACAACCCTAGGCCTCTGTGACATTACACCGCCGGAGTGGATGCAGGGCTTTGATTATTCGGGATTGTTGCTGCCTGGAAAACAAGTGGGGGAGTTACCGGATTCCGCCTATCTGCAATGCGTGATTCCTACCGGCCACAGCGACAGTATTGACCGGCCCTGGCGCGGCATTGTCACCAGGGACGGCTGGAAATACGTGTGCCTGGAACATCAGCCTTGGTTGCTATTCAATCTGAACGATGATCCCTACGAGCAGGTAAACCTTGCCTTTAACACCGAGTATGGAGAACACCGTAAAGCCTTGCAGACACGCTTGGCTCAATGGATCGCTGATACAGGGGATGAATTTCCCCTGCCGGTTGTATAAATAAACGCACAACTTTTTAATAGATCCTGAAACTACGGCTTCGATTTGGGCCGGTTAGGCGTATCAAACACCAAACATTAACAACGATTGCAACAAAATTATACTAAGGCACAAAGAGCCACGTTGGGGAGACTATTTATTGCGGTAAAAGATTACTAAGCAGAACACTCTTCCGTTTATAATGTATTACCAATAGTTAACAAAATGCAATTTGATCATCATTGTTTTGGCAATATTATCAGGAGTTCCCAATGACAACAGTATCGCTCAAGAATCTGTCTAAAAAATATGGTGATTTAGAGGTTGTGCATTCCATTAATTTGGAAATAAAGGATTCAGAATTTATAGTATTGGTTGGGCCATCCGGTTGTGGAAAATCAACTACTTTGAGAATGATCGCCGGACTGGAAGAAGTCAGCGGCGGCGAAATCTTAATCGGTGATCGTGTCGTGAACGATATTCACCCAAAAGACCGCAACGTGGCGATGGTGTTCCAAAACTATGCGCTCTATCCCCATATGAATGTTTTCAAAAACATGTCATTGGGACTTAAGATGAGGAAAACTCCTAAAGCAGAAATTAAGGAACGTGTTAACAAAGCAGCAAAGATTTTAAACATAGAGGAATATCTGGATCGGAAACCTTCACAGCTATCCGGGGGCCAGCGTCAACGTGTTGCTATGGGCCGTGCGATCGTGCGAGATCCTGATATATTCCTTTTCGATGAGCCACTCTCCAACTTAGATGCAAAACTAAGAACCCAAATGCGGGTTGAAATAAAGGAACTCCACCAACGAGTCAACAACACAATCATATATGTCACCCACGATCAAGTGGAAGCTATGACTCTTGGCGACCGGATTGTTGTAATGAAAGATGGTTATATCGAACAGATTGGAAATCCTATCGAATTGTTTCAAAATCCTGTTAATACTTTTGTGGCAGGATTTATCGGTAGTCCTCCCATGAACCTCTTCGATGCAATCATCACAGAGGGTAATTCCGGTTTGCAAATTAGTTTTCCTGGGGGGCTTAACGTTCCTATTCCTGAAAAAAACAATGCTCAAGTCAACAAAAGACAGCGAATAGTTATGGGACTCCGCACAGAAGATATTTCTCTGGATGATGACAACGGCAGTATTCCGGCTGATTGGAAGTTTGATGCCAAAGTGGAGGTTACCGAACCACTGGGAAGTGAAACTCTCATGCATGTTAATGTTAGTGGTTTGAAGATCACCGGTAAATGCGAAGGACGAAAAAGCGTGCAACCGGGTGAACAGGTTAGACTCTCGTTCAACTTAGATCACCTGCATATTTTTGATGCTGAAAGCACCAAATCAATATATTGACCCTACTTTTGGTGATCGAAAGTAGAGGTAAAAAGTTTAATTTGTCTGATTTGTTCTTTAAATAATTAATTCCGCCATATTCTAGATTGTGCCGTAAATCATACTCACAAGTGATCGCATTAGAATTTAACCTTCAAATAAAATACGCATGAAGAACACACAAGCCGGAGATTGAACCGTAAATCGAAATAGTGAAACTAAAAGAGGGTCTCCGAGATCCGGCTTCAACCATTTGATCATAATGGATACTCAGGGCGCAAAGCTAACATCTGGCATGAGATATCATTTGATGTGATGGCTTTCTTAGCGGCACAATGGCATCACAGTAATAATAGATGCCCTGGAGGAAAATCGGTTAGCTTCACACTCAAAGCACAGCCTGATTAGGATGATACGGCAGAATGTCAAGGTGATTATTAGCGGATAGTTATAGGTAAAAAATGTAGTGCGAAGTTTGACTTTACAGTTTCGACCGAATCCTAAATGACGAGGGCCGAAGGAGGAAAAACAAACCATGATGTCTTCCAAAATAAGATTAACCATGGCTTTGGATAACCAAATGCCCGACCGGCTGCCGGTGACTACGCATCATGTTATGCCTTATTTTTTAGATAACTACATGCACGGAATTTCGTTTGATGAGTTTTTCGACCAGACCGGCATGGATCCCATTACCTGGACCATTCCCATGATGCCGGATGCATCCCAGGGCGAATATCTTGACCCTTCCCATACCAAGGTGGACTTTTTAGAAGCGAACCGGATTCTGAGCGATAACTGGCGGATCGTAATGGAGGACGTGCCTGATAAGGAGTACCAAACCAAGCGCTTTACGATTATCACACCCAAAGGAAAATTGAGCATGATCACCCAGTCCAACGCTTATACAACGTGGGTAAAGGAACCCTTGATCAAAAAATCCAGGGATATCGACCTGATTGGGGAATATGCCACCACGCCGGTTTTTGACATAGAAAAAGTCAACCAGATTGCCGATGAGATGGGGGACAAGGGCATCGTCCGCGGGCATATCCCGACCTTTGATGTCTTTGGCCAGCCGGGTGCTTGGCAGGATGCCTGCTGCCTGGTGGACATGCAGGAATTGATCATCGCCACTTTCAAAGATCCCGAATGGGTGCATGAGTTACTGCAGATTTTATTGCGGCGTAAGCTCCATGCAGCAGCATCCTTGAAAGGGGCCCGCTATGATGTCTTGGAACTGGGGGGCGGTTCCGCCAGCACAACCGTGATCTCTCCCGCGGTGTTTGAAAATTTCGTGGCTCCCTATGATTCCCAGATCATTGCGGCGGCCCATGAAGCCGGTCAGCGGATTGCCTATCATACTTGCGGTGGGATGATGCCCATTCTGGAGGCCATTGCCGATATGAATCCGGATGCCATGGAGACTTTCACCCCGCCCGGCATGGGTGCGGATGTGGATTTGGCTGAGGCCAAGATGCGAATAGGCCACCGGGTCTGCATGATAGGAGGATTTGATCAGAGTCAGTACTTTCTCCATTCAACCCCCGAAGAAACCAGGGCGGCGGTGCGTTCCTGCTTTGAAGCGGCGGGAGAAAACGGGGGCTTCATCCTGGCGCCGTCAGACCACTTTTTCGATGCAAAGCCGGAGCTGATCATGGCATTTGCCGATGAAGCAAGAAAATGCACCTATTAAATAATGCCCAACCCAATAGGTATCGTTGGATTAATATGCGCATCAATCCGAATGTGGAGGATTATTTAAGGCGGGAAGGCATCTTCCACGGCCAAATCCAAATGCAGCAGGTAGTGGCGGATATTCATGCCGAGATGGATAAAGGACTGGCTGGAGAAAACTCCTCGCTGCCCATGATCCCCACCTATATAAAATGCAGTCCGCAAATCCACTGCAATAAAAAGGTTGTGGCTCTGGATGCGGGGGGAAGCAACCTGCGGGCGGCCTTGGTTCATTTCAATGACAAAGGCAAGCCGGTTATTGCCAAATTCCGGAAGACAACTATGCCCGGGCGCAAGCGGGAGGTAAGTAAAGCGGAGTTTTACAGCCTCCTGGTGGGGCACTTTGCTGAGTTTGCCGGCCAGGCCGGCTCCATAGGACTTTGTTTTTCCTATCCGTCTGAAATAACTCCGGATAGGGATGCAATCCCCACCGAGTGCACCAAGGAAGTAAAGGCGCCGGGTATATTGGGCGAATCCATCATAAGCAATATCCGCGAAACTCTCGCCCATAATGGTTTGAAATCCGATCACTCAGTGGTGGTAATTAACGATACACCGGCCACGTTACTGGCAGGCACGAGTTCCAGTCCTGAAAAGCATTACAGCGATTACATAGGCTTTGTCCTGGGTACGGGAATGAATGGCTGTTACCAGGAAAGCCGTATTCCAAAGATTAACTGGACTGGTCATTTTGCTCAGCTTATCAATACCGAGTGTGGTAGTTTTTCTATATTTCCAAGAGGATCGGTTGATAAAAAGCTTGACGTATACACAGCAGCTCCCGGAAAGTATTTATTTGAAAAGGTCATATCAGGCGGGTATTTTGGGGCATATTGCCGGGTAGTAATAATGGATGCAGTGCAGCAGGGTTTGTTTAGCCTACCGGCCTCTGCCAGGCTAGTATCAATCAGTAGTTTGCAAACAAAAGAGGTTAATAGCTACCTTCACAATCCGCAGGATATAGACAATCCTTTAACAGCGGCCCTAGCAGATTCTTCTGATGAAGACCAGACAACCCTTTTTGAGCTGCTGGATACGCTTTTGGAACGGGCCGCCAAGTTAACGGCTTGTTGTATATCGGCCCTGGTTCTGCGAAATGATGGTGGCCGCAACCCGCTTCATCCGGTTTGTGTAACCATTGATGGCACCACCTTTTATCGATATTACCGCTTTCAATCCAGGGTAGAGAGCTATCTAAACAGTTATTTATTGAAGAAAAAAGAACGATATTATGAAATCAAGAAAGTAACTGAAGCTCCCCTGATTGGAGCCGCTATCGCGGCATTAACAAATGGCTAATAAGTCGTAAATTGTAATGAATCGTGGATATGAACTGTTCCCCGAAAAAGGCTCCAAGTTTTAAGAAGGAAGATATGACTGGCTGCGGAAGCTTTGGGTGAGGATATATTGTCAGCATGGCGGATAAACCTCTGCAAACCGTACTTGTCAAGCCAGGTGGACCGGATTGCAATCTGCGCTGCGATTACTGCTTCTACCTGAAAAAATCCAAGATGTTCGCGGACTCCAGGGATCACCGCATGTCCCTGGACATCCTTGAAGAACTAGTGCGCCAGGTGATGACCCAGGGAGGGGCTAGCGTCTCCTTTGGCTGGCAGGGCGGGGAGCCCACCCTGATGGGCTTGCCCTTTTTCCAAAAGGCTGTGGAATACCAGCGTATCTATGGCCGGAGCCAAGTTGTGGCCAACGGGTTGCAGACCAATGGAGTTTTAATAGACAAGAAATGGACCCGGTTCCTTAAAACCCACAATTTCCTGGTGGGGCTGTCCTTTGACGGGCCTGAGCCCATCCATGACAAGTACCGCAAATCGGAATCTGGCTCGGGCTCGTGGAAGCAGGCGGCAAAAGCTGCCAAACTCATGCTAAGCAACGGGATTGATGTAAACGCCATCACAGTATTGAACAACTATTCTGTTGAATTTCCTGAAGAGATTTACGGTTTTCACAAGGAGTTCGGGTTTGATCACATACAGTTCATTCCCTGTATCGAGCCTGATCCTGTGGACCCGGCCCTCACAGCGCCATTCAGCGTTCCGCCCCAAAAATACGGCGAGTTTTTATGCTCTGTGTTTGATCTGTGGTTGAAGGATTTTAAAAACGGACTGCCTAATATTTCGATCCGATACTTTGATTCACTGCTGTATATCTATCTGGGACATGAAGCCCCCCAGTGCGACCTGCAAAAGCAATGCGGCGGTTATCTCGTGATAGAGCACAATGGCGATGTCTACAGCTGCGATTTTTTTGTGGAGCCTGACTGGCGTCTGGGCAATGTGAAACGCTCCCGGTTGGTTGATCTGCTGAATTCGCCTAAACAAATCCAGTTTGGGAGCTGCAAGGCCAAGCTTGCCTCCAAATGCCAGGCCTGTGATTGGCTGAAGCTTTGCCATGGCGGTTGCCCCAAAGACCGGTTGCACAATAACCTGGATCATAAAACCAGCGCCTTTTGCAAGGCACAACGGATGTTTTTGAATCACGCTGATCCCCAATTGCGAATTATTGCCAAAGAGATAACTGCCAGAAACCGGCCAAACATTCCGCACCGAGGACCGAATGGGCAATCCAGAGGCAGCAAGGTCGGCCGTAACCAGCCTTGTCCGTGCGGAAGCGGCAAAAAATACAAGAGGTGCTGCAGCATTGTATTCAAATAGTGAACGGATCAATTAAAAGCTGCTATCGTATTGGCTATACAAGATGCGGGCATCATAATTACCGGGCAGTTTCAGTTATATGCCAAGTGCAAGACACTGACCAAAACCGAACTTCGGTGATTATTATATTAGCAATTTAATACGCTCATCTGCCTAGATATGTTGCACATAATGGGCCATCCCATTGAAAATTATTGGGGATCTTGGATATTAAAAAACGCTGGAAGATATCGGATCAAACCTTGAAATAGTTACATTACTAGATATCAATTGAATCTTTGAGGTGGGGTATACTCTTACATCCTAATTCAAGACTTCCACCGCGATTTTCACAGATAATAGCCGCAACCACTTAAATGCATTTTTCTGAAAACGTAACATTCCAGCTTAATATGAGGAGGAGGCAGCAATAATACTGGTCAAATGGCTGGAATTACTAGTTGCTCAAACAAAGGTGTGAAGAACTCCCCCAACGGTTAGGTCGTAATATGATTGGGTTTAGCAAGTCAATAAAGTAGTGTATTAAAGGATTACTACTAAATCCGAAGTGTGCCAAAGGTCACATATAGCCTAATAGACAATGATTCTATGGCCTCAAAACTAATTTGACGTATCTACATCATATGCCTATCCGGTTAAAGCATGTAAGGTTTTTTTATCATCTGTCTTTTTAGG
>JANQGC010000318.1 GCA_028277515.1 Anaerolineae bacterium | reverse complement strand
CACCAGGTTTTGAACCAGCCCAGGCTGCCGAAAATGCCGGCCAACAGGCCGATCACGCCGGCGATGGGCGCGTAAGGCACATATCCGGGATTGCCCAGCAGACCCCACAGCAAGTTGGAGAGAATGCCGGTGACCAGCCCGGCCCAAGGTCCGGCGACTAACCCGACCAGGACGGTGCCGATGGAATCGAAATAGACAAAAGGCACTTTGAGTTGGAAGACGATGGTTCCCACGACAATGTTAATCGCCAGGGCGACGACCATCAGAGCAATGGTGATGGTGGAAAAGTCCTTTTTTAGCTGATTCATGGGATGAATTTCCTCTTTTTCTGCGGCATGATGGGCGGCCGATGACGACCGTTCACTATGCCTGTTGAATAATTATGAATGAATTGAAATGTTTATTTTATTGTAGCATATTGATGGAGGATTTGGAGATTAAAAATCGAATCCATTGTGAATGGGGCGCGAGTTTTCCAGCTTGCGGCTACGTACCATAAACATTCTTGCTTGTTGATAGGAACAACCTGG
The DNA here is from genome assembly GCA_028277515.1 of Anaerolineae bacterium. The sequence goes on along the minus strand of JANQGC010000318.1, from coordinate 10,029 downwards.
AAAGGTTGTTCTACGGGAGATTGGACGAAATTTGGAAATTTGGTTTACAGTTCTATAATGTTTCAAGCCATGACTCCTGAGATCGTTCTGACGCTGGCCATATTAATGGCGGCGATTGTCTTATTTTTCAGCGAAAAGCTGCGGGTGGACCTGGTGGCTTTGCTGATTCTGGTGACCCTGGTGGTGACCGGGTTGGTGACGCCGGCGCAGGCGCTGTCTGGGTTCGCCAACCCGGCGGTGGTCACGGTGTGGGCAGTGTTTATTCTCAGCGCCGGCCTGTCGGCGACGGGGGTGGCTTATATCATCGGTCAGCAGGTATTGCGCATCTCCGGTACGGGTGAAGCGCGTTTGATTGTCGTGATCATGCTCACCGCGGCCGTGCTGTCCGGGTTCATGAACAATGTGGGTGTGGCCGCGCTGCTGCTGCCGGTGACCTTGATGATCGCTCGGCAGACGGAAATTTCTCCTTCACGTCTGTTGATGCCGCTGGCTACGGGCTGTTTACTTGGCGGCATGATGACGTTGATCGGCACGCCACCTAATATCCTGGTCAGCGATGCGTTACGGGATGCCGGATTTGGACCCTTTCAATTTTTTGATTTTCTGCCCACTGGGCTGGTGATCACCCTGATCGGGATCGGTTTTGTGGCCCTGGTCAGCCGGCACTTGTTGCCACGCCGCCACCCGGTTGAAGCCATTACCGGCCGTGAATTGGATGAGGCGGAAGTTTATCACCTGCAAGAACGGTTGGCCCTGATTGAAATCCCGCCCGATAATCCACTGGTCGGAAAAACGTTGGCCGAAAGCCGCATTGGTTATGGTCTTGGTCTGACGATCCTGGGCTTGCAGCGATATGGCCGCAAAGATTTTAATATCATGTCGGACACAATCCTGCAAGCCGGGGATCAACTGCTGGCTCTCGGCCGTTTGGATCGTCTGCAAGAATTGAGCCGCAAACCATATTTGATCGTAGACGATCATAATGGCTTAGCCAAGCAACTTCTTTCACAAGATATTATGCTTGGTGAATGGGCCTTAGATAATAACTCGCCTTTCATCGGCCGCAGTATTAATGATATCAATGTGCGGCACGAATTCGGGTTTAATGTCCTGGCTATTCGCCAGAATGGGCAAGTTCAAATGACCAGCCTACAAGACGTGCCATTAGCCGCCGGGGCCAGATTATTGATTCAGGGGGAGCGCCAGAAGCTGGCCGACATCGAGCATAAATCAGAACTTAAGCAAGACCAGATCCAACTTTTTGTTGAGGGAAAAGATTTACTGGCTGATTACGGGCTGGATGATGAACTATTGTGGATGCGTATTCCGGAGGGTTCGCCTATTAGCGGCCGAACACTGGCAGAAAGCACACTGGCCGAACTATTCAACTTGTTGGCTTTGAGCGTCGTTCGGAATGGCGAGGTTTTCCTTGCACCGGACCCTGAATTTGTGTTGCTGGAAGGGGATAATATTTTAGTCCTTGGGGAACCGCAAGATCTGGCTATTGTTCGCGGGTTGCAAGAACTGTTGGTGCGTACGGATCTTGACCTTAATAATGTGCAGTTGGAAACGGAGCGAATCGGGCTGGTGGAGGCGGTGTTAGCCCCGCGATCAAACCTGGTTAATAAAACGCTGCGCGAGATTCATTTCCGAGAGAAATATGAACTGAGCGTGCTGGCTATCTGGCGTAATGGCCAGGCCATCCGCTCAAACCTGGGCGAGCTGCCTCTGCGCTTTGGAGATGCATTTTTGATTTATGGACCGCGAAATAAGATAAATTTGCTGGTCAAAGAGCCTGATTTTATTGTTCTTGCAGAGGAGTTAGAGGAACCGCCACAGCGCAAAAAAGCGCCGCTGGCCGTGGCGATCATGCTGGGCGTGATCGTTGTGGTCCTGGCCGGCTGGCTGCCGATCGCCATTGCCGCTGTGGCCGGCGCGGCCTTGATGGTGATCAGCGGCTGCTTGAATATGGATGACGCTTACAGCAATATCGAGTGGCGGGCAGTCTTCTTGATCGCCGGTATGCTGCCGCTGGCTACGGCGCTCGAAGAAAGCGGTACGGCGCAATTCATGGCTGAGCAAATGATCCGCCTGGTTGGCGACCGGGGGCCAACAGCGCTGATGGCCGGATTTTTTGTGTTGACGTCTTTATCGCTGCAATTTATGCCGAATGCTGTTGTGGCGGTGATTATGGCGCCGATTGCCCTGCGCACGGCCGCGGACCTCGGTTTTGAACCACAAGCATTCATGATGATTATTTCCATTGCAGCGACGGCGGCTTTCATGAGTCCGGTGGGCCATCCTGCGAACGTACTGGTTATGGGGCCTGGGGGATATCGCTTCAGTGATTATTTGAAAGTAGGGATTCCACTGACGATTGTGGTGTTGATTGTGTCGGTGCTGTTGGTTCCGATTATTTGGCCGTTGTAACGATGATTTCAATTGCTCCAATCTTCAAGATTGGACCATTTTTTTATCTGAATGGGGTAGTGCGCGAAAGGGATTTCGCGGTTACTATTGAAGAATGATATTGAGGATCAGAAACTGGTTTGAGGAGACATCGGCCGCGGAATGGGCGTTGATCATCGTCGTGGTCGTTGGTTACCTGGTCGGTTTACTCAGCGCTTGGGGAGATTTCAACTCGGCGGAACTCCTGGTCACGTTTGTTCTGGCAACGGTTTATCTGTTGTTAGGGCGTGCGGCCGAAGAATTTTTTGAAACCTACCCAGGCAGTTTGACCAAATTCGGCTTTTTCGCACTGGAAATTAGCCTGGCGCTGGTGATTGTGCTCATACTTGGTCCGGGAGCCTGGTTGATCACGCTGCCGCTAGCGGTAATGGCTGTCAGCTACTTGGAGCAATGGTGGGAACAATGGCTGGTTCACCTTTCGATTTTGTTTATGGTAGGGCTGCCTTTTTTGCTGGATGGACAGTGGCAGGGGGCCTTGCTCATGTCAACCTCATTGGTCCCGGCTATCTTCTTTATTATCGTTTTCATGCGCCTGGCCAATTCGGAGCAGGAGGCACGGCTGGGGGCGGAGGCGCTGGCCCAGGATTTGGAAGCGGCCAATGTCCAGCTTGCGGCCTATTCGACGCAGGTGGCCGAACTGGCACGCACGCGAGAACGCAACCGGCTGGCCCGGGAGATCCATGATAATCTGGGCCATTATTTGACGGTGGTTAATGTGCAGATTCGTGCTGCGCAGGCGATTATGGAAAGCGATCCGCAAAAGGCGAGCAAATCATTGCAAAAGGCGCAGCGATTGACCCAGGAGGGTCTGGACGCGGTGCGCCAGTCGGTTGCTGCCTTGCGTGAGTCACCGCTTGGCGGGCGTTCGCTGGCAGAAGCGTTGGCCGGGCTGGCCGATGAAATGGAAAGTAGCGGGATTGGTGTAACTGTTGATGTGCAGGGGGAGGAACGGCCGTTGGACCCCAGGGAAGCATTGACTCTTTACCGGGTTGCACAGGAAGGGCTGACCAATGTGCGAAAGCATGCCGAAGCCGGACAGGTTTGGATCACCCTGGCGTTTGAAAATAATGGCACACGGCTGATGATTGAGGATGATGGGGTGGGCATGGGCGACAGTCCGGATAATGGGTATGGGCTGCTGGGCATCCAGGAACGGGTTGAATTGCTGGATGGGCAAATGGTGGTTGAAAACAAGGATGGCGGTGGTTTTCGCTTACAAGTGTGGCTGCCGGTTGTTTTAGAGTCGGAAATGTTCGTTGAAAAATTGTAGAGAAATCAATGTGCCCTTGTAGAGCAATTTGCCTAAATTACTCAGACATCACAAATTAGGCAATTTGTGTTACGACCATAAATTAGGCAATTACTGAGATGAAAACGATTCGTGTTTTATTGGTTGATGACCAATCTTTGTTTCGCGAAGGATTAAACACCCTGTTGAGTATTTATCCTGATATTGATATCGTCGGCGAGGCAGCCAACGGGCAAGAGGCTGTTGAGCAGGTGCAGATGTTAAACCCGGATGTGGTTTTAATGGATTTGCGTATGCCGGTGCTGGATGGTGTGTTGGCCACCCGGCGATTGAAGGAAAACCACCCCGACAGCCGGGTGATCATTTTGACGACTTTTGATGATGATGAAACTGTGTTTGATGGATTGCGTGCTGGAGCAGTGGGCTATTTACTCAAGGATGTTTCCTCAGAGAAGCTGGTGGAGGCGATCCGCACAACCGCCCGGGGTGAGTCTTTTTTGCAGCCACGGATTGCGGCCAAGCTGGTGGCCGAATTTACCCGGATGGATAAAACGCCGGTGAAAAATCAGTCGTTGGTAGAGCCGTTGTCTGATAGGGAGCTGGAAATTTTGATGCTGGTTTCTCAGGGAGCGAGTAATAAGGAAATTGGATCAGAATTGTTTATTGCGGAGGGGACGGTGAAGAATCATGTGACCAGCATTTTGGGCAAGCTGGGAGTGCGTGACCGGACGCAGGCTGCGCTGAAGGGGCGGGAGTTGGGGTTGATCTAAAGTAGATTGCCTGGCATTTCACAGAGAAACACAAAGAATAGCACAGAGCTTCACTGAGTTTTTTATTGCACTCCCTCCGTGCATCTTTGTGCCCCACCTCCCTGGCCTCTGTGCAATTTCTTCCATTCACAGTATGGGCACGCTGATTGCTTGTCTTGATGTGACCTGGGTCATACTTAGCATGTGACCTGAGATGTGACTTCCGGCACATCACAAATGGGGGCGGGGCTTGTATCCTATAGCCAGATTGAAAATTTAATTGAGACCTGTCGGTCGAATGGGAAAGGAACCCATTTGATCCAAAATTGGAGGTGTATAATGAACGAAAAACGAAATGAATGGTTTGTTGGTGTGTTGCTGGTGGCGATTGGCTTGATTTTCTTAATCAACCAATTCTTTGAAATCCCCATCTTTGAAAATCTAGTCTTGTTCTTCCTGCTGGGCCTGGGCGTTGTCTTTCTGGCCTGGGGCGTGATTTCTCGCTCGGCCGGTTTGATGATTCCCGGTGGCATTTTGAGCGGTATAGGGTTGGGAACGGTTCTGGTGACGAATGTTGAAGATAGCGCGGGTGATTTGGATGGCGCGCTGTTTATGGGCGCTTTTGCGTTGGGTTGGGTGATTATTACCGTGTTCACGGCCGTTTTCACAGAAGAAACCCACTGGTGGCCTCTGATTCCGGCGGCCATCATGGGTTTAATCAGCGCCGCGCTGCTGGTTGAAGGTCCGTTCCTGGTTGCCCTGGAATGGGTCGGTAAACTCTGGCCATTAGCTCTGATAGTTGGCGGGATCGCCGTCTTATTGGGAGCGCGAAAGATGCAGTCGGCCAAAGAGAAGCTGGCCGATATCCCGCCGGCTGAAGAACTTGATATCGATCAGTTGAAAAAAGACGAAGCATAAATTTAGGAAAATCAAAATGGTCCAATCTCGACGATTGGACCATTTTTTGTTTTAAATTAACCTGCAAAGTTGAAGCGCAGAACTTCCGCACCGGCGCCATCATAAAAGATAAGCTGCGAGCCGTTTATGGCGAATGTGCGCGCGGCGGCGAGGGCTGAAAGATAATTTTGTTCCTGGGAGTCAATTAATTCGCCACAGGCTTTTTGTGTCCCGGCCAGGGGACCAATGGAAATCGTCGCACCATCGACGGTGTAGGTTCCGTTGAAGGTATTACAGCCACCATCAACTGAGATGTCCTGGTTCACGCCGAAGTACACCGATTGGGACACACCGGGCGTTGGAATCTGGTTGACATATAAGGATGAAACAACCCAGGATGTATTGGCCAGGTTGTTGGATGGGCGGACCTGGATGGTCACTGAGCGTATCTCAACCGTGCCGTCGGTGTGCTGCACGCGCATTTCATATGTTGTCGTGCTGGTGGGGCAGACGGTCTGGCTGCCGTTGCCGGTTACCGGGTAATCCTGGTAATTATCACCTTTCGGGTAAACCCAAACGGCTTGAATGTTTTCCACGTTCCAACTCAGAACGGCACATTCTCCGGCACTGATCGTTGTCGGTTCGGCCGAGAAGGATATGGATGGTGATGGGGGCGGTACGGGCGTAGGTACCGGGGTTGGTTGTGGCACAACGGGTGCCGGCAAAACGGGCACATCTTCCACATTTTCGGCCGCTACCAACTCACCCAACACCCAGCCAACTTTGGAAGGGGAGTTTTCAGCGTTAACCGCCCACCATAAGCTGTCTTCGCTGATACCGATGATTTCCCCAGTGACCCCTAAGGGAGCGTAGCCGACGATAGGATAGTTGGTTCCCGGACCCAGGCGTACGTTGGCACCATCAGGCGCGATGATCGTGCCTTGCGGCTCACCGCTTTCCGGTTCAGGTAGATCGATGTCGACACTGCCGGCGACCTGGAAGACCATCGTGTCGCCACCGGCCGGCAATTCCAGCTCCAGGGTTAATCCGCCGGGCAGCAGCTTGAAATCTTGAATCGAGAAGAAATTGTTGACCATTTCATCTGACCGGGAATCTTCCGGGCAGGCGGCGCGGGTCATCGGACCGACCTGCATGCTGATCTGGCCGGTGAATCCGCCCTGGAAGGTATAAATGCCACCGCCGTTGTTGCAGTCGGCCTGGAAGTTGAAGCTGCCATCTTCATGGAAATAGACGGTGTAATCGGCCGAACGCTCAACGGGCGATTCCTGGCCGGAGGCGTCCAGAGTGCCCGTCCACTGCCAGGTTTTGTTCTGCAATCCACTGGCTGCCATATTCTCGATTTGCAGCGACCCGACCAAGGCGTCCAATGTAGCCAAATCGGGTTCCCAATCAGCCGTTTCCAGGTCATTTAATTGCAGCGCAATTTCATTGATGGCGGCTTGGGCATCGGCATTGAATTGGTCCATCTGCTCGGCGGGTACATCAGCCGTGGTCTCCGGCAGTTGGCCGGTTGAAACAGGGTAGAAGAAGCTGACCAGGTATTGGCCATCGTTCGTATATCCCTGGTATGTGTAAAACAGGTTTTGGTTGCTGACCGGGTTGGCATCTTGTGCCCAACGGCCGACAAAGCGGAAACCGTTCTTGCTGGCACTGTTTTCATTCGCGTCAGCACGGCCGAGTTGTACAGCCAGGTCATTGGCTCCGGCTACCGGCGAATAAGGAGTTGGAGGAAGGGCCGGATAACCTGCGGTTGGTGCGGGATTGGGCAGTACGTAGGTTAATTCAGCGATGCGGTCAATCTGGTTGGTCACAGATTCATTGTCGTTGGCTTCATACATAGCCTGGTAGCTTTGTACGGGAATGATGAACATGACCGGATCGGTGGATTGGCGGTCGGCCGGTTCTGTCACACCAAAGAGAATCTGGATATGTTCCGGCAACCCTTGCGGTCCGGGCGGCTGGCTTTCGTCGTATGGCTGCGCAGGAATGACGACAGCCTGCCAGGAAGTGGGTAATCCCTGGGTATCCAGACTGATCTGGCTGGGGTCGATTCCTACGCCGCCGGGAGCGGGTCCACCATTTTCAAAGGTCATGATGGAATCATCCGCTGTTGATAACTGCAAGAGGGAATCTTCGATCCGCCACTGGTTGGCGCCGCTGAGCAGGGACAGGTATTGGGTGTCCAAGGAATCTTCCCCGCAGAAGGCGAGCGTTGATGGACCGAACATGTTGAGGGTCAGCATATCGCCATCAATGGTATATGTCACCTGCATGATATTACAGTCCGCCTTCACGGAGGCTGATCCGTCCTGTTTGAAGGTGATGGTATAATTTTCCGGATCAGCCACGACGGATTGGGCAGCGGGATCGCTTTCTACAAGAGCGGACCACTGCCAGACCATGTTCACAAGTTGGCTTTGTTGGGATACCTGCTCTTCACCGGCCGCCGACGATGTTTCAGCGGCCGAATCCAGAATGAGTGGTTGATCAGCGGGGACGCCGTTGACTTCAACGGTGTATTGGCCACTGCTCAAGGTGCTGGTGTCGATTACGATTTCTTCGTTGAAGGGCACCAGGGCGGTAGTGCACATTTGATCGGCCGGGCGTGCGGTGTTCAATGTGATGGAGATGGTGTTGCCCTGCACGGATTGCGTGCTGCCGGCGGTTGCGGTGCAGCCGTCGGGCAGATTGCCGGCTGTGCCGGCGATCCATTGCTCACCCTGTTGGGATAGGGTGACGGAATCGACGACGGCCGTTCCGATTTCAAATTCGGGCGGGTCCTCCGCTTCCAATGTTGGACTTAATTGCTCTTCTTCTGTGGGGACTTCCGGCAGCGGGGTCGCCGTTGGTTCTTCAACCGGCGGGGTGCTGCAGGCAGCCAGGGCTAATGTGAATACTGCTATAAGCAGCAGAAATTTCCTTTCCATTTTTTCCTCTCTTTTTTGTAGAACAAATTGCCTAATTTGTTCAGCTTCGCAAAAAAGGCTTTTTGCGTTACAGGACGAGAATTATAATCAAATGGTTCCCGATCCCTTAATTTCGCTCAGGCCATTTTCAGATAAAGGGTCAGGGCGAAGGGTGATGGAAACAATTTCAGGGGGGCAGTTCACGCGCAAATGGAGTGTATGCGTACCAACACCGTTACTGGTGTATTGAATCATTTCACCTACTTTATAGGCACCTTTGAAATACTTTTGAAATTTTTGGCCGCGGAATATTGGGCCAATAAAGGGGGGTACGAGTTGTGTGCCGTGTGAGTGGCCGGAAAGCTGTAAGAAAAAACGGCCGGTCGCCGCGGTTTCATCGGCAAAATCAGGTTCGTGAGCCAGCATGATCGCCGGACCATCAACGGGCATCCTGGCCATCACTTGATCCAGGTCATGCGCGCCGACGATGATGTCATCCACCCCGGCGATGTGCAGCTGCGCACCCTGGCGGTCAATGGTGGTTACATCATTGGCCAATTCCGTCATCCCGGCATCCTGCAGGATGCCGCGGATTTTGGCGAGATCGAGCCAGTGATCATGATTGCCTAATACGGCCAGTTTCCCATCCGGGCCTTCAATTCGGCGTAGTGAATTTGTGAGGGCCAGTGCAAGATCGTCGAGAACATAAGAGACGAAATCGCCAGTGTTGACCACCAGGTCAGGTTGAAGTTCGTTGATCATATCGACAATACCTTCCAGTCGTTTTGGCGTCACCCAATGGCCGAAATGGATGTCGCTATAATGGACGATGTGATAGTTGTCGAATTGGGGAGGAAGCTGCGGGACGATGATCTGCAGGTGGTTGACGAATATTTCCGATCGTTTGAAGCGATCACGGCCGATACGCTTCATGAAGGCGGTTACGATGCGCTGGCTTTTTTCATGATAATAATGATTGTTGCTGCTCATAACCTTTTTATGCTATAGAAAAGCCGTCAATTCGTCCAAGGGATAGGCAAACTCTTATCAATCAATGTTGCGCAGAGCATTGTCAGACTTTATTATTGAGTAGTTTTGCAATAGATTTGTCGATTTTTCTGTGAGATTTCCAGAGGTACAAGAAAATAAAAATTGACAAATCTTTCTAGAGGGATAGAAGTGGAGATCCAGAAAGGACTTAATCGAGAGGTCGTTATTTCCAGTCTGTCGGCCGGATTTGTGCTGGGTGTATTGATCGTTTTTTTACTGGTATCCTTTGCGGCGTTGATTTTCAGCGGAGACCTGGACCCATTTTTGTTTGCCGGGATTGGGGTCTTATTCGTCGGGTCATTGATCCTGATCATCACCGTGACGTTGACCAGTTCGCTGCCGATGGTCGTCACGCTTCCCCAGGACGCTCCTGTTGTTATTATGGCCGGGTTGGCAGCAAGCATTTCCGCATCTATGGCCGGCAGTTCGCCGGAGATGATGCAGGGCACGATTTTTTCTGCACTCCTGTTGACAACGGTTTTTACCGGTTTGTTTTTCTGGCTGCTCGGCCGTTTTAATTTAGGGCGGCTGGTCCGCTTCATACCCTATCCGGTGGTTGGTGGATTTTTGGCCGGAACCGGATGGCTGTTGATTAGCGGTGGCATCAGTATCATGGCCGGGAGGGGGATAGATATTGGCTTACTTGAGCCGGATGTTCTGCTACGCTGGCTTCCGGGATTTCTTTATG
>JANQGC010000173.1 GCA_028277515.1 Anaerolineae bacterium | reverse complement strand
GGACCTAATGACAATCGATCTGCCGTGTCCTTTTCACCCTATTATGCCTCACCTTTTAGATACTAATGACAATTTGAAACGGTTTGTTTCTAAGCAGCAAGAGGAATCTGATTATTGTTCAATAACCGGGTTCCTCACTTATGGAGGTTATCATGAAACGAGTGCTCATTTTTGTTTCGGCGATACTTATTATGGCCTTACTGATTGGCGGAACTTATACGGCCGTGCAGCTTCTGGCTAATTCTGAACCGGAGAGGCCATCAGCTGGTGGGGGAAGGGTCATGCAGTCTGTGCAGGTGGGTAATGACGGTGTCCCGGTCAGCGTGCAAACCACGATCCTTCCCGCAGATGAACTGCCTGATGCGGAGGCAGAAGCTTTTGGCATCGTGGTGAGCCGAGAGGATGATGTTTTGACCGTCGGAACAGGAGATGTTGAATTATCCGTCGAAGTTCAGGTCAATTCGGCCACCGGCCAGGAAGAGACATCGGTTGTGCCCAGTACTAATGGACCGGAATTGGAAGTCGTGTTGACGCGAGACACCCAGTTGTACCGGGATGTGACCGATATTGCCGGGCAGCAGCCTGATCAGAGTGGGGAAGTGACCATTAAACAAGAACTTAGCCCGGCGAGCAGCGCAGATGACATGAAAGAACAGATGGAGATCCAGGTATGGGGTGAGCGTCGTGGAGATCGAGTCATTGCCGATGTGCTGGTGTTTGGACCCCTCGGTGGAGGTGCATTTGAATGAGTCCTGGTATTTGGCCCAACCGAACCTTCCTCTAAAATAGAATAATGAATTCACCATCTCGTCTTCGTTCCTTACGCTGGCAGCTTCCATTAAGTTATGCGGGCATCGCCTTGCTGGCAGTTCTGGCCCTGGGCGTTGCCCTGATTGGCACGCTACGTAGCTATTATCGCCAACAAGAGCGACTTTATCTGCGGGATAATGCAATGGCTATCGCTGATGAATTGGCGCCATTGATGGCAGCAGGCGATCCGCCGGCACTAGAACCTAGAATTTCCGGTTACGCTTTCCTCATTCAAACGCGAATTCAAATCTTGGATGAGTTGGATAATGAGATAATCGCCGATTCCGGCCAGGTGGATTTTATAAGCCCAGCCATCGCTGTGAGCACGGAAGAAGAGTTTAATCTCTTTGAGACGCTGGGCTCGGTGACGGAAGAGGTGGTTATTGTCGTGGAGGAAGATGAAAATATTGAGGGCAATGAAATATCAAGCCAGCGCACAATAACCCGCACCAGTCGTTTGCCGGCCCAGGGATCCTTATTTGGCTTCAACCTGGGCAGGGAAACGGGGTCCGGTGGCGTACTCTCCGATCTGGTTGTTGATGTTCCCATTGTTGATTCATCAGTAGGTGTTTTAGGTTGGGTCCGTTTGCTGCAGGGACCGGCATATGGCCGAGAAATAATAGACAGCGTGGCCTTGGGCTGGTTCATTGCCGGATCGGCCGCCGTGCTGCTTGCTGCGGTTGCTGGCTGGTTAGTCAGCCGCCGCCTGACAAAACCATTGCTCGCTCTAACGGCGGTGACCAGCCGGATGGCCGACGGCGATTTAGGCGCACGCGCCAACGTTCATCGCATGGATGAGCTGGGTTTGTTGGGCAGTTCATTCAATCGTATGGCCGACCAGGTAGAAGGTACGGTGCTTTCTTTGCGCCAATTTACGGCCGATGCCGCCCATGAGCTGCATACGCCCCTGACAGCCCTGCAGACCGATTTACAGCTAATAGAGGATAGCAATGATCCCGAGCAAAAACAGCGCGTTTCTCGGGCGCGAGAACAGGCTCAGCGTTTGCAGGATTTATCGGACAGCTTATTGGAATTGTCGATGCTGGAAGCAGAGAGTTCAATGGAGCGCCTTGAAGCGGTTGATTTGACCGGTCTGGTTCAACAAATCGGGGAGATCTATGCTTCTCAGGCTGAGCAGGTGAACTTATCCTTTATGATGACGTTGCCTGAAAAACCGATTTTTGTTATAGGGGATGAAACCCAATTACAACGCGCGCTCATGAATATTTTGGACAACAGCATCAAATTTACTCCTGCACCCGGCCGTATTTCTTTGTCGCTTTCCCAGAATGGAAATGATGCTTGTATCCTGGTTCAAGATACGGGCATTGGCATTGTCAAGGAAGATCTTGATATGTTATTCTCGCGCTTTCATCGCGGTCGAAATACGGTCGATTATCCGGGTAGTGGATTAGGTCTGGCGATTGTGCAGGAAATAATCAACCGGCACCAGGGACAAGTGTCGATAGCCAGTGGAGATTGGGGAACGGAATTGAAACTACTTTTTCCATTAAAGGAATGAGCAGAGGATTGCCAGATATTTTTAACAATTGACAGTCACTTGAATCGCTACGATCTCCCCGAATAGAAGAAATAAGTGACTGTCACACCATGAGAAAACAAACCATCTAAGCATCCACCAGCCTACGGCCGTCTAAAAATTGGTGCACGTGGGCTGTTAAGTCAATGTCCGGCAAGGGGCCGGCCGGCTTGACGCCGCGCATCATATTGAGCACCATCAGTGGGCCGAGCAGGCCGGCTACGGCATGCAGCGGATGTTCCTGGCGTAAAATACCTTCCTCTTGATAACGGACCAAAAGCTGCCCGACCTGGCTGATCATCGTCATTGGCAAATCAATTAAATCAGAAAGTTCTGGATTACGCGGAATTTCCAGTAGTAGGGTATAGAAAAACTGGCCATGGATCGCGGCCGACTCCTGGTATAAATGCACCACGCGCAGCAAATCGGCAACGACATCGCTTGAATAGCGGACGGATGTACCGATGTCAATTTGCTTCGCGATCGCCGCGATAGCTTGCTTAATTAGTACGGCTTTACTGCCGTACTTCCGAAAGAGGGTGACTTCGCTAATCTCAGCCGTTTGCGCGATCTGGTTGGTTGTCGCGCCTGTATAGCCGCGATCAATCACTACCTGAATGGCTGCCTGGTATATTTTTTCATCCCTGACAATTTTCGGCATGGTTATTGTCCTTCTTGTTTTCCCGCTGGCCATTTTACCATAAGTAAGTATTGACTTACAATAAAACGATTGGTAAGCGCAATGCTGAAAGAATGCGTCACAATTAATTGGTTACTCGCTCGATCACGCGAACGGCCGCATCATCACCGCTTCGTCTTAACTCGATCTGATCTCCTGAGTTTATATTAGCAATGACATCATCATCAAACTTATAGGCATAGGGAATGCCCTCTAAGGAGCAGGCAGGGGCGCTGTGCTGGTCGATATCGGTGTTGATGATGGCCATCGGGGCGACGCCGCGATAAAAGAGTTCCAGGACGACGTAGGGGGCGACGGATGAACCGCTGCCCTTGGGAAATATCAAAATTTTTCCGGCTATGCTTTGGCCGTCGAGGGGATGGCCTTTTTCTTCAATAACGCCAGTTTCCCGGTTGACGAAGCCCAAGAAGGTAATAGGGGCTTCGCTGACCAGGGCTTCTCCTTTAATTAGGAAATCATTTTGTGAAGGCAGACCCTGACCATGAGACTCAAATGGGTGGGTCTTCAAATCTGTTCGACTAATTACCGGCTTTTTCTCCGATCCTATCCCAGGTTTGCCGGCTGCCGTTTTATCCGCTTTTTCCTGACCATTATTTTCTAGCTTTCCCGTTGATAGAGCAATACAGTTGGATAAATTCATGACGAAAGTGGGAATGCCGTTTAAGCCGGAGGTGATGTAATGTTCCGCTTTCATAGAATTGGTCAAGATATGTTTCACCCATGTTTGATCGTAGGGAACGACCTCTGGGCAGGTGTTTTCCAGCAGCAACGCACCACTGTCGCGGATGATTTTGGCGATGCCTGTTTTTTCGGCGATGGCTTTGTTAGCGGCCGAGGTGAAGATCCATAAGGGTGGCGGCGCGCCCGGAGAGGCGGGATCGGCGGTCACTTTCTCTCCATGCAGGTATTCGGCCGCGGCGCGCAGTTCGCCCATTGAGGCCTGCGGGCAGCCGATAGTGACCAGAGAAACGGCATTTTTGGGGCGTAGTTGATCATAACGGCTTTGCAAATCCTCTTTTGTAAACGTCAGATGATCTTGAAAAGCGGTTGGTGGATGATTCCCCAGGTACAGTAGGGGGCTGCCATAATTGGCCGCCGCGGCCGATAATGCTTTTTTCTGCTCGTGATTGATTTCTTCCGACAGACCTGTGATGGCCGGAATGGGACCATAGGGCATTTTCCAATGGCTCTTGCGCTGCTTGCCAATCCAATCTCCTAGAATAGAGAAATCGGACGGATCGATCAATTCGGCCGTGACCTTGACTGCCAAATTAGGGCGTCTCGCTTCTTCGGTCAGCAGGCCATAGTAGGGGGCGTAGCCGGTGAGAGCAGCGGCCAGTGCGGATAAACCAGATTCGCGGTTGGTTTGCAAATCGCAGTATGAATTGGCGAAGCAGATGGCGTTGGATTCTGCCCAGGCGGCCGTCCCTTCTTTAACTACGCCTTCCCATTCATAGGGGATGCAGGATTGAGTCGGCCGCACACCCATACGTGTGTAAAGGGAAACGATCTCATGATTGTGCTCTAAGAAATCAGGCGCGGTGATGCGCATTTGTTGAAACAGCGCCTCGTCACACCCGGCCGAGTTTAGCGTCGTTGGAACGGCGACCTGGGCTTGCGGATCACCCGCCAGCTTGGTCAGAAATTGGCGCAAGCCTAATCCCCCGGTAAGCGGTGAGACGCCGGAGAGGTGCGCACTTTGGATGGGGACAAGTTGGGACGCCCCGGCTGCGGCCGCCAGATCGAGGACCAGCCGCATGCCCATTTGCTTTGCCCGGCCTTGTTTTCCATCGAGCATGGCTTGTTGATCATTATTGAGGGTTATCGTTTTTAGCATAATGAATGTCTAGTCCTTTATTGTTGTTTTTTTCTTCTTGCACATCCTCAGGACGGATGATTTCCACTGGAACACCCGTCCTGTCATGTGTATCTTTGGCAATGCGCTCAACCGGATCATCACCGAAAATATGAGAAGAGGTTCCGCGAGGTGCGCCTAGAAAGAGCAGGCTCACCTCATTTTCCGTCAAATATTGACATATTTCGTCGAGGACCTCTCCCTCACGGATCACTGTTTCGGCATCAAGTCCGGCATCCTGGGCGCGCTTCCTAGCGACAAACAATATTGATCTGCCCAGCCAGATAAGCTCTTCGCGAACGGCCATTTCTAGCACTGGGCTGACATCCATTAAATTGCCCGGTGAAATGACATAAAGGAATACCAGTTGCTTGCCGGTTTCTTTGGCCTGTTTAATAGCGGCTAATTGAACAGCCCGGCTGCCCCCACCTCCACGTGTCGCACAAACTATCTTATGCATGATGCTCACCACTCTTGTTATCTGTGGATTTTTGTTCCTTGCTTTGTGTTTTTTGACTGTCCTTGATTAAATCTAATGCGCCTAAACGATTGTCAGCCTCATGAACCAGCTCTTCATAAATTTGTTCGGAAATCAAATCAACCTGCATCGCTTCAGTAACGGCCGACCGTTCCGCGCGTAAAGCATCGGTACGTGCTTGCAAAAAGAGATCCTGTTCAATTTCAGGATGGGCCTCAAGATGGTCGCGGATTTCAATTTTGGTCTTATTAATCTCTTCGTTATAAACAGAGGTGATGGATTCCCAGATATCTTTGAACAGCATCCCTTCCTGGCGCAAACGCTGCATCTCTTGCAGGCCGGCTTTTTTAGCAAATAATTTGGCCTGGCGGCGCTGGTGTTCCAGTAGATGCTCCGGTTTTTCAGCTAACCCCAACCGGCGGATGAAATTTTCAATGGTTGTTCCTTGAACCAGCAGGGTAAATAAGACAACGCCAAAAGTCATCACTTGAAGTTCCCTGGAAAATTCCGGGCCAAACACATCACCGGTCAGGGTCAATGCCAGGGCTAAACTGATCGCTCCCCGTAGGCCGCCCCAGAACATAATGTGCCGGTAGGGAACTGGAATTTTTTGATTGAGTGAAGTGAATCGCGAGTATAAATAGGTAATACCATAAACCACTATCGCCCGGCTGAAGAGGACGGCCAGTACGGCGACAATGATGGGACCAATATTGGGTAAAAGTTGATTAATTTCAATTTCTAATCCGAGAATCAAGAATACCAGGGAGTTGGCTACAAAGGCACTGAATTCCCAAAAATTTTCCAATGTCAACCGGGTTGTTGGCGAAGTATTTTGAGTGCCAACGTTGCCGACCATCAGCCCGGCAGCGACCACGGCTAATATTCCGCTGACGTGAAAGTGTTCGGCAATGACATAAGATCCCAACGCCAGGGCCACGGTGGTGCTGGTTTCTATCAAGTGATCGTCGACGTTTTTCAAGATGCCGTAGGAAACGATATATCCGAGGATTAAACCAACCAGGAGGCCGCCAAAAGCCACGCGGATAAATTCGATAAACGCCTCACTCAGGATGGTGATCCCCTGGTCCGCCGGATTAATCCCTGCCCCTGCGAACCCCACCGCCAGGCTAAATAAGACAATGGCCACACCATCATTAAGCAAACTTTCTCCTTCTACGAGCAAACCCAGCCGTTTGCTAACACCCAGTGATCGGAAAAAGGAGATAACGGCTACCGGGTCTGTCGCTGAAATTAAGGCACCAAATGCCAGGGCTGCTAAGAGCGGAACATCTAAAACCCAGGTGACAATCTCCCCAACGATAATGGTGCCTAATAATGTGCCAAGCAGAGCTAATAGCAGAATGGGGACGATGTCCCGGCGCAGCTTGTGCCATTTTATCTGCAGGGTGGCTTCAAACAACAGTGGGGGAACGAGTATGGCCAGAATGAAATCACTGCTGACATCAAAAATGAAAGGATTGGAGAAGAATGAAAGAATCAGGCCGACAAGCACTAGAGCAACCGTATAAGGGACCCGGATGCGCCGGCTGATGATGGCTACTAAGGCGGCAATGGATAAGAGAAGGACCAATCCTATCTCTTGTTGGATAAGCCCACTTTCCTGGGCGAGGATGGTTGCAAACTCCATAAAATCTCCTTATTGATGGATACAAACGGCCGGTTCAGGAGGATTCTGAAACATATGCCTCTAAATGAATGTTCCCGTAAGTACCTTTCAAGAATTTTTGGGGGTCGGCTCCCCAGGGAATGGTGCAATCTAAACCCATTTTTGCCGTCCGACCTTTTTTGCCAGGAATATGTAAGCCTGAGGGGTCAAGCGAACTGCCGGGTTGGTTACGGAAAATATAAAGATCTTTGTCGGCTTGAAACCGGGTGGCCATAGCCCATTCGACTTCGGCTGGATCGTAAATATCCACATCCTGGTCAACGACCCACACATGCTTTAAGGAGCCATGCCCGCGAAAAGCGGCTTCGATAGCCAGACGGCCGTCATCCGGCCCTTGTTTGTCGATTTGTACCACGGCATGCAGCCAGGAAGCACCCCCCGGCGTAATCGTCGCGCCGGTACATTTGGCCACATTGTTTACTTCGGCAAAGATGGTTGGCTCTCGCGGCATGCCCATCAATAATTTATGTTCCAGGCCACCGGGCAGTAGAGCGTGGAAAATGGGCTGCCGCCGGTGCGTGATTAAATCAATTTCAATCACCGGTTGTTCGCGGGTGATATCCATGGTTTCTGTCAGGTCCATGAACGGACCCTCAGCCACTCGATTCTTGGTGATGCGGCCCTCAAGCACGATTTCGGCATCGGCGGGCACTTCTAAATCGTTGCTTAAGCATTTAACCAACGGGGTTGGAGCGAGGGCATGGGCAACGGACAATTCATCGACACCAGGGGGAGGAGACATGGAGGCTGCCAGGTGAACGGCTTGAGAAACGCCAATACAGATGGCCACGGGTAAATCGCCATCAACCTTGTTATAGGCATTGAACGTACCGCGATTTTCGACGATGCGGGCCGCGAAATGGGTTTTATCCAGGCGCAGCAGGCGATGATAGCACATATTTCGGCCAAGCTCCGGGTCCCTGGTTATGACCACATTGCTGGCAATGTAATGGCCGGCATCCTGGGGCAAATGCAGCGGTATAGGTAGGGTAAAAAGATCGACATTTTCAATTATCACTTCCTGACACATGGCGACATCAGTCAAGGGAGGTAGTGTTGGATTGGCTACTGCTTCAGCCAGGTGATGCATCAGATTTTCGGCCGAAATGCCCAGATCCATGCTAAAGAATCGCCGGTCCGCGCACTGGCCGGAAAAAACCCGCCATTGAGGATAATCCCGGATGTGATTAAACAATACCGGCCGCCCCTCCAGCGCATGGGCAACATTAGCTAACTCAAATTTCAGATCGACCGGGCGGTTAATTTGTACCAGATCGCCCTGTTCCTCACTCTTAGTAATAAACTCGCGAAGACTCATAAAATCACTTTTGTAGAGCAATGGCAGGACGAAGGGAAAGTGTGGTGAATTCGACCTGCCAGGCTGCGTTCGATAGGTTAAACTGAAAGACAAAACATCATTATTGTGGATTATCCAGATATTTCAAACAAGAGGCAATGATCTATTTAATGGAACGACACCGGGTATTGTGGTTTTTCCTGGCTATCTTAATCATCATGTCACTGGCTTGTAATGCCTTTGCAGGCAACCAGCAGCCGCTCATTGAACCACCCCCAACAGTTGATAACAGCTTAGAACCAACGGTATCCGGTGATTTGGCTCCAACCGCAACCTTACCTGTTGCAGGCCAATCAAATGTAACCGTTCGCATGCTTGTCGATCTCAATGTACGTAGCGGTCCGAGCGTGCAGTATGATCGTGTCGGTTTCCTCTTACAGGATGATGAGGCGCCAGTTGTTGGCCGGCACGAAGAGAGCGGCTGGTGGTTAATTGAATGTCCCGATAATGTCGACGAAGAGCAATGCTGGGTATCGGGAGGAGAAGAATATACCGAACTACAAGGCGAGGAATCTGTCACTGCGGTTGAGCCGCCGCCAACACCAACACCGGTCCCCCCGGAAATTGGTGAAGGCACGGGCGTGATTGTATACGCCGATAATGGTTTTCTCTATGCCTTACAGATTGATCTGACCCAAAGCCCACCGCTGCCATTGGATGAGCCTGTCTTGTTAGCCGATTCCGTTGCGATTCAAGCCCTGGCTCTTTCGCCGGACGGAAGCCGTGTCGCTTACACGGCCGGTAGTTTGGAATCTAACGCCTTATACGTGGTCAATGTTGATGGCCAAGATCAGCGACGCCTGGCCGTGTCTGAAGAACTGCCGCTTAGTGTTGAGCAGAACGCTGCCAATTTCGGGGTGCTCATCGATCGCATCGATTGGCTGCCTGACGGCCAAACGGTTTTATTTAACACGCAATTTACAAACCTTGTGGGAGCCGGCAACGGCAGCCAGGAGGATTTATGGTCTGTGACCCTCGACGGCGAACGGCAAGAACTTTTGCCGGCGGGTGAGGGTGGCGGTGCTTTCCTGGTTACATTAAACGATCAAATTATATTGAGCAGGGCCAATAGTGTTGTCCGGGTCAATGTTGATGGCTCTCAACGAGAAATCGTCCTGGAGTTTGAACCAATTAACACGGCCAGTGAGTATATTTATTATCCCGCGCTACAAATGATTCAAGGCAATGTTCATGTTGGAGTTCCCTCAGCAGAGCCATTTTTGCCCGATGCTCAAACGGTCTTGTGGCAAATACCCGCCCGGGACAAGGCGGTACAGTTAGGCAATGTCCAGGGCGCCAACCTGTTTTCTCCGCTAAATTGGTCACCGGGCGGCCGCCGGCTGGCGTATGTGCAGCAAATAGCGGACCCTGATGCACTATATCCCACACAGCTTGTCATTACAGACGGAAAGGGGATTAATCCGGAGACTTATGCCACCGGGGATGTACTTCAGTTTCATGGGTGGAGCACCGACAATAATAGCTTCCTATATTCAGGAAATGGCTTTTTCACCGTTGGCAAACTAAATGCGCCACCGGTACAAATATTGCTAACGCCTGACTTTTTGGTGGATCAAGGGCAGTGGCTTTCCGATTCTAATTTTGTGACTGCCGTCGGCCAGCCACAAAATGAAAGCTGGGAACTGCAAAATGCCAATGTAGGGGGATCGCAGATCCCCCTGGTTGACATTCAAGGTCGAAACGTCTTGTTGGATATTTGGCCGCCCCCATCTTAGATTTAAAATAAGACTCCCCCTGTCCTGCGATACAGGGGGAGTTGACAGAGGGGATGTTAACGACCAAATTATTTGGTCAAGAACAAACAAATAAACTTAACGTCTGCGTAAGAAGGCTGGTATATCGAGATTGTTAGGTGAAAAACGAGCTTGCGCTTTTGCAGCTTCCAATTCTTCCGGTTCGATCACAATTGGCTCTTCGCGTTTTGGGCTGCCATCCGGTTTGTCAACCAGAATCGGTTCCAGTTCGGCATTGGATTCACTTATCAATATTTGCGAGGATCGCGGTTCTTTGTTTCTGCGATAATTAGGAATGAGTTGTCTTCGCGTGTGATTTTCTTCAAAACCAGTGGCGATGACCGTAATCCGAATGTCATCACCCATGTCTTCGTCAACAACCGCCCCAAAGATCATATTGGCATCAGGATGGGCTTTTTCTCTAATCATGGCTGCTGCCTGGTTGACCTCAAATAAGGTCATGCCAGGACCACCGGTAATATTAAACAGGATGCCGCGCGCGCCATCAATGGTCACTTCCAATAGCCGAGAGCTGATGGATTGTTCCGCGGCCATCCGTGATCTTTCTTCGCCGGAGCCATAACCTACGGCCATCAACGCTGATCCTCCTTCAGACATGACGGAGCGTACATCAGCGAAATCCAAATTGATCAGGCCGGGGGTGGTTATCAGTTCGGTAATACCCTGAATACCCTGGCGCAGGACATCATCAGCTAATCGGAACGATTCGGTTAATGACATGCGATTGTCGGTTAAATCCAGTAGGCGGTCATTGGGAATGACAATCAAAGTGTCCACCTGCTCGCGCAGGCGTTCAATCCCTTGTTCGGCCGAATTTGCCCGTTTGCTTCCTTCAAACAAGAAAGGTCTTGTGACAACGCCAATGGTCAGCGCCCCTTGCTCGCGTGCAGCTTTGGCGACGATTGGTGCGGCTCCGGTGCCGGTACCACCACCCATGCCCGCAGTAATGAAAACCATGTCAGAGCCTTGCAGGATTTGATATATTTCATCAATTGTTTCTGATGCCGCTTTCTCACCTCTTTCGGAGTTTCCTCCAGCTCCTAAACCACGCGTTAATTTGTCACCAATGCGCACTCTTACCGGCGCATCAGACATCAATAGGGATTGGTTATCCGTATTGACGACAACAAAATCAACGCCGCTGACGCCTTCGGTGATCATGCGGTTAACAGCGTTGCTGCCTCCTCCGCCAACGCCAACAACACGAATAACTGCCATACTTTCTAATGTTGATGCTCTTTGCATGTCCATTTACCCCTCTATAAAGAAAAATCCCGATTTTAATCTCGCTGGGACCGGTCTCCTGACCGGAGTCCTTCCCTGACACGGTCGGGAGACCGGCCAGAGCATCCTTAGACTATTTACAAAACAAACTATTCAATTTGGTAAAATCAATAATTTTCATAGGTACCACAGTTAAATTGAGTAGAACGGGTATCTCAAATGATGGAAAACCAGCAATTTGTTCTCATTCAAATGTAAGTACAATACAATTAGGGACGATTCGACGTCAGATGACGTAACCATACAATAAAGATAACAATATGTCAAGTATTACGTAAAGTTATTACGTAAAGTCTTTAATTGATTTTGTGACTATATTAATTTTTGCCAACGGTGATTTAAAGAAAAGCGACTGGCTTCGACCAATTTTGCTGGATGCTTCATTTGTTATCGCCGCGAATGGCGGATCAGAGCATTTGTGGCGTCTCAAGCATGCGCCGGATCTGATTATCGGCGATCTTGATTCTCTTTCAAGGCCGGTTATGACCTGGCTACAGGAATCCCAGGTAACGTTCGTTGAGTATTCGGAAGATAAAGATGAGACAGATTTAGAATTGGCCTTACTGTATGCGATTGAGCACAGTCAGGAAAAAATCTATATTATCGCTGCTACCGGCGGCCGTTTGGACCAAACTCTAGCCAATATTCAACTGCTCGCACATCCAGACCTCCTCGGCCGGCGGATTGAATTATTGACCGAAAAGGAACGGGCATGGCTGATCACGGCCGAAACGGAAATTATGGGTCAAGCGGGAGATCTGGTTTCTCTTGTTTCCCTGGGTGGAGATGTAAAAATAATTCGTACTGAGGGGCTACAGTGGCCGTTAAGAAATGAAGTGCTGAAGTTTGGTGCAGCGCGCGGGATTAGCAATAAGATGACGGCCGATTCTGCAACCGTCTCTCTTGCTTCAGGTAAACTACTCTGTGTCTACACCCCTAAAAGCAACGTTTCATAGTTCACCCCCGACAGTTATGTGCTTCATCCGGACTTGTTAATCTTGTTTGACATTCAGAAAGTTGTATGCCATAATGCGGGCATTATTTTTTGATACGCAGCATAAGCTGCAAGCGCCATCCTATAAAAAGAGGAGGTGGTGCATATGGATAGTTATTATTCCAAACGCACCGTAGCACTACCTTCTCTTAAGAATATGTAGTGCTACGGTGTATGAAAAAAGCCCTGTGAAATCCACAGGGCTTTTTTCGTTCGTCAGGTTAAGAATCTATCTAGTTACCCAACCCTCCACCTGGCGGTTGCGCTCCGGAGAAGGGAGGGCCTTGTTGGCCGGGTGGCCTATTGGCTGGTGGCGGAGGTCCGGATTGGCCTTCACGTCCGGGAACGTTCAACACCTGTCCAGGATAGATCAGGTTAGGATCGTCAATTTGCGGATTGGCCGCCAGAAGCGCATGATAAGCAACACCCAAGCGATTGGCGATTTTCTCCAACCAATCGCAGGCGCCGACAATATAGGTGCTGCCTTTGTCAATGCCAGGTTGTAAATCACAGTTGATGGAGACCGGTGCATCAGATGCATCCGCTTCAGCAGCTTCCTCAGATTCTTCATCGGCCATCTCTTCAGTGACTTCTTCGGCTGCTTCATCATCGGCCACCTCTTCAGCGACATCCTCAGAGGTTTCCTCATCGGCCGTTTCTTCGGCTGCTTCATCCATCATTTCTTCAGTGACTTCTTCAGCCGTTTCTTCTTCGGCCGTCTCTTCATCGCTCATTTCTTCAGCGACTTCTTCCGAGGCTTCCTCATCGGCTGCTTCATCGGTTACTTCTTCCGAGGCTTCTTCGGCCATTTCTTCCGTAGCTTCATCACCGGATTCATCTTCAGGCGCTTGTGCCAGCACTTCTTCTGCCGGAACTGCATCCACGACACAACGGAATCCGATTGTATCTCCGGATTCTTGAGGGGGGGCCGGGAAACGAATCGTGGTCGCGCTGAAATTGCCCGTGTCGATCCAGGAACCGCCACGCACGACTTTGCCATCACCATCTTCCGGCCCTTGCGGGTTGGCTTCTGGTGATTCGCGGTAATAATCATCGCCGAGCCAGTCATTAACCCATTCCCAGACATTGCCGCCCATGTCATAGACACCGGCCGGACTGCGCCCTTCTTCATAGCTTCCTACCGGAGCGGTAAGAGCGAATCCGTCATCAAAATCAGTGGCAGCCTGAGTTTCTGCGCAGTTAATATCACAATAGTTGAGGTTCGTACCAATAAACTCATCACCCCAGGGATAGATATTTTTTGTCCCTTCTGCACTGTTCCAACTGGCCGCTAACTCCCATTCCGCCTCTGTCGCCAAACGTGCATCGCGCCACTCGCAGAATGATGAAGCACCATACCAGGTCACACCGGTGATTGGATGTTCAAAGAATGATTCATCAACGGTGTATTGGCCATCCGCGTCAACTTCCAGTTGGCTGTCATCGGCGTCGAAGCAAAGCTGTCCAGCGCATCCGCTTTCGATGTCGTCCAGTTCGTTGAGGAATTCCAGGAAGGCTTCATTGGTGATTTCATAAACATCCAGGTAAAAGGGATCAACCTGAACCAGGTGAATTGGCTCGGAGGCTAAGAACCAGCCTTCCTCACAGCCGTCACGAAAGGCGTTACATTCTTCGAGGAGTTGAGTTGCTTCTGCACCCATCTCGAATTCGCCACCTTCGATTAACAGCATATCGGCCGTATTGCTGGTGATGCTTACCGGCAAAGGTGTCGGTTCAGGTGGAGGAGCCTCCGTTGGTTCAGGTTCCGGAGTGGGGGATGGCTCCTCGGTCGGCTCTACTGTCGGTTCCTTAGTCGGCTCAACCGTTGCTGTTGGCTCAACTTCTTCCTCAGTAGTTGCTTCGGTTGGAGCGGCTTCTGAAGTGGATTCAATTTCAGGATTTAATGTGGGGGTCTCTTGCAGGACAACTTCCTCTTCACCCTCTGTCACGGAAGCTTCATTGGAGACTTCATCACTGCTCTCACTGGCGTCGGCCACATCCTGGACACCACTGTTTTCGATTAATTCATTCGCGGTTGTTCCCAGGTTTGTGCAAGCGCTCAGGAAAAGACTTGCTATTAAGAGAAATCGCGTAAGGTTACTATTGAGTACTGCCATAATAACATCGCTCCCTTTCTGTTGAAGAGGGTTCAAGGGCTGGTTCTAGAACCAGCCCTTGAGATATGGGTTGGTAAAAATCAGGCTAACGTTCTGCGCGAGGATCCCAGAAGACGTCGCCGTCATCCGTAAAGTCATTGACATCAATGTTGATTCCATCACTGAAGTCGGAAATCGAAATGTCATCAATGCCAAATACAGTCCAGGCCTGGTGGTCAGGGAACTTCATGCCCATCATGAGGTGCATGTAAGATCCTGCTTTAATAACAACAGCTTCTTTTCGGCCCAGATAGTTACATTTGGCGTCACCATTGGCGCAAACATATGTGTCGGGGAAAAGCTCGCGCCATTCTTTAACGCTGCTGGAATCGGCCGTGTCACCGAAACCATACCAGGCGACACTGTTATAAGGGCTTTGAACATTATGTTCCCAGGCTGTAATATGCACCTGGACCCAGTATCTTCCTGATTTCAGGTGGGGACTGACTTGCTGTGACATGCCTGCGTATTGCGATCCGCGGGTGCCGGTGCGGAAGAAATACCCGGCCGCAGGGTTCAACCCGGCAGCTTCAGCCGTGCCGGCTTCGGTGAAATCCATGTTGGCAAAGTGCACTTCCCAACCAGGGCTTAACGCAGGTGTGGGCACATTCCACGCATCCGGATAACCGTCTGTCCAGTTTAAGAAATCGCCGTTGACAATATATTGGGGCGTCTTAACTTCCTTTGCGGGCTGATTGATCTTTGCAGATGTGTCGTCATATTTAACTACGGAAAAACCGCCTGCGAAGGCTGCTACCGACACCACAAGACCAAGGAGCAAGGTGAGTAAGAGTGCTGTCTTAAATTTGCTCATTCGTCTATGTTCTCCTTTTTTAAAAATTTGTAATTTATAATATACGTTTGTTGGAAGTCTCTTTGCCATTTTTTCATCCCATACCTCTCTCCTTTGCAATCCAAAAAATCGTCGATGGGCTAATTATCCTCGCGCCACACGCTGATCGATAAACTTATCTCAATTTTGCACTACGATGTGCTTTGCTTTGATCCTGCCACAGCTAGCCGCAATGTAACATAAATGCCACGTGAAATGGAAGGCTTATGGGCATGAAATCTTCGTGAATTTTTATTATGGGCTGATAATAAGAGAAAAAGAAGGATTTTATTCGCTTTAACGGCCTTATATTGTGAATTTCAGAGGTTATTTAATCTGAAAGTTGGGGTATAAATTGGGCACTGTCTGCCGGCAATAAAATGTTAATCGGCGATTGAATGATTGAGCGATTACGCATGAGGGGAATATCAACCCCTCCCGGATAATCAAATTCTTCCGGTGTGCCGGCGTCTTGATGAAGAATGGCCAATATTTCTTCATCCTCAAGAGTTGAGGGGAGCGTGATTTGAATATTTCGATTGATGCCTGCGGGAAGCCGGGTCTCAGCCAGGACTTCAGCGGGCTGGCCTTCTTCATCAATCGTGTATAAGACCAGCCAGGTCGCCAGGTCAGCAACTACGGCCGGAATAGTAATCTGATTATCATCGCCCAATATCTGGTCCTTTGTCACCAGGTAGTTCCCCG
Organism: Anaerolineae bacterium; assembly: GCA_028277515.1. Next base: position 42,207 of record JANQGC010000173.1, on the reverse strand, counting down.
GATTGGTGTGTACCACGAACGGCTCAACAACCTCTCCCTCAAAAATCAGGGGTAAATCGGAGGCCGGGAAATCAAATTCGCCCAGGGGGTCTAAATCCTCATGCAGATTTAAGAAGAGACGATTGGTCGCCGTACCCGTTAGCTCTAAGGCGACATTTTCATTTAACCCATCTGCCAGCGGTGCAACGCCTGTAATCAAACCTGGCTCTCCATCCTCATCCAAATAGGCCGTGATCCACCCTGGGCCATCGCTCACGGCGCGCTCTATGATGATTTTTCCATCAATCACCGGTTGGTCGTAGGCCAGAATGTCAGGTGGTAAGGTCACCTCAAATTGATTGATGACCGGGTTACCGTTGACCAGGACAGGTAAGTCCATTTCCGGGTCAAATCCACCCGGTGTTTCGGCATCCTCATATAACACCGCAATTAGTTTTTCAGTAGCATCAAAGCGGTGCAGGACAATGTTCAAATCTTCATTCCGGCCGGCCTCGATGGGAATCTGGCCAATAACAGGACCAACCCGGTCGCCCTCCACGTTGTGGATTACCAGCCAGCCCGGCTCTAAGGTGAATACTCTATCGACATTGATGGTGCTATCCTTGCCAACGTCCTGGTCATTCATCTCGATTGAGGGCACCGGCAGTTGGATATCGACTTCAAATTGTTCTGATACTTCCTGGCTGCCGATGGTAAAAGGCATGTCTGCGCCTGGATATTCAAATTCACCAATTGTGCCATCATCAACATGCAGACGGGCCATGAGCATTGGAGACGCTTCTTGCGGATCTATTTCAAGCGTGAGGGAAGATGAGTTCCCCTCAGCAATTTCTATTACGTTTAGTAGAAGGCCGGGATCACCATCAAGAATTTGGTAAACGGACAGCCAACCAGCCTGGGGAACGGCCGCGCTGTCAATAGTGATTAAACCATCTTCAGTGACCACTTGATCCTGAACCTGTAAGGTGGGAATGATAGGTGTAGGGGTGAAGACAATGGTCGGCTCGGCCGTCGCCGTAGGGTCTATGGGGATAGTCTGGGTAGGTTCTGAAGCCGTGACCGTGTTGGTGGGGGATGATAGAGGAGCCTCATTTCCCTCTCTTGAACAGGCGGCCAAGACCACCAAAAGAAGCATCCAGAATAGTTTGCAATTGAACCGTCTCAATGCCATTCATTCCTCACGTTCTTACTTTCCCCTTGAAAAACGTGATTGTATGCCCACCATCCAGAAAGCTCAAATCCAATAGAATTTTCTACAATTCGCCTCATGAGAAAAGTGTTAGATGGCTCAATAACATACGGTGTGTTTTGAGCCATCCTTTTGAACCTTATCGCCAATCAGGACTGTCTTCCAGGAAATTTTCTGTATAAGTCACTCTGGTTAGACCACTGCCATCCAGGTTGACCACATAAAGTTCTGTGTTGGTATTGTTGCCCTGCTGTACAGTAAACATGATCATTTTACCATCGGGTGACCAGGTGGGTCCAAATCCCGGTTGGTCAGATACCTTTTTAACATTTGAGCCATCAGCGTTCATAACATAAATTAAGTTTTTGCCGGAACGAAGTGAAGTGAAGACAATCTTTTTACCATCGGGGGACCAACGTGGGGCCAGATCGTCAGAGTTGGAGTTAACGGTGAGTCTTTTCTTTCCGGAGCCGTCAGGGTTCATGGTGAAGATTTCAAAGCGCCCATTACCTTCTATGTTTTGTGTCGAAGCATAGACGATTTTTTGCCCATTTGGTGACCAATCCGGCAAAACGGAACGATAACTATCCGCGGTTAATGTTTTCAATTCACCACCACTGCTGTTAATAACAATAATTTGTTCTTGATTATTGTTTGATGTGAAATATGCAATTTTTTGCCCATCAGGAGACCAAACAGGAGCGAGATCTTCACCGAGACCATCAGAATTTGTCAATCGTTTCTGGCCACTTCCATCGGCATTAATCGTGTAGATTCCCTTCTCGCGGCCTGTGGCATTATTTAATCGAGCGAAGGCGATCTTTTTACCATCTGGTGACCAGGTTGGGCTGAGATTAATGACATTACTGGATGTATTGGTAACGCGCACTCTATTATTGCCGTCCGCGTCCATTGTATAGATATCATAGTTACTGTTCTGGTAGCCTACCATCACTACCCTGCCGGAAAAGGGTACTGGCTTGCTTATCATGGAAAAGAAAACCTGGTACTCATTGTTGCGGTCAGGGAGATTTTCTTGTGCCTGGGTGACATTGACAATTTGCAGGGAGAGTATCAAGGAGATGGCGACTACAACGATCCGGATAAAAACTTGCTTATTCATAATATTTGCTCCTTCGATTAAATCTTTGTTTCCATTCATATTTGTTGGTTTGATCTTAGGGGTAGGTCGTCACCGACGCGTAGGTGCGATCGTCGCAGCTCCGTATTTGATGCAGGTAATTATGGAATTTTTGATAAACTAAATGATGAGTGACGGAAATCTGATTGTTTACAATCAAATTATGTCAATTATGATTGATATTCGCCTGCTGGGTCAGTTTTATGTGCATTTTGATGGGAACCGGGTTGAGATCAACTCTCATCCCCAACAAGCCCTGCTCGCATATTTGATTTTGAATCACAGCGTCAGTCATCCTCGCGAAAAATTAGCCGGGTTGCTATGGCCTGAATCCAATGAAACAGGCGCGCGGCGAAATTTACGCAGCACCTTGTGGCGGCTGCGTAAAGTATTAGACGGACCGTTTTTTAAGATAGACAAAAAGTCCATTGCTTTTATTCCTCCAGATGATGCGAAAATCGATGTCATTAATCTACAGGAAAATGTACAAGGTGAAGCGGCACTTGAAGCTGCGATCAGAGTTTACCAAGGAGAATTACTTCCTGGTTTTTACGAAGACTGGGTGCTGCTGGAACGGGAGCGGCTGCAATCGACCTATGATAACAAGCTACAGGCTTTGTTGATACAGCTACTTTCTCAAAAAGAGTGGAAGCGGGCCATTACCTGGGGCGAAAAATGGATTTCGTTGGGAACTGTCCCCGAACCTGCTTATCGTGCTCTTATGACTGCTCACGCGGGATTGGGAGATTTGGCTGCCGTTGTGACCGCTTACCAACGCTGCCGGGCTGCGCTGGCCAAAGATTTGGCAGTGGAGCCTTCCGTTGAAACTAAAACGCTCCTCCAAGAATTGACATCTGCAAACCAAACAGCCTATGTTGAATATTCTGAGGTTAGCCATGAGCAATCATCGGGTTCGATGCGTACTATGCCCCCTTTAGGGAAACGCTATATCATCGAAAGAGAGCTGGCTGTTGGCGGACAAGGGATCCTATTTCTTGGACGGGATACGATTTCCAATAAGCAAGTGGTTATCAAACAACTGAAGCCGGAACTGATGACAACTGATTCGCAACATCTGGAGCGCTTCATGCGCGAGGGTCAGGCGCTGCGCCAGTTAAGCCACCCTAATATTGTTGGCATTTTGGCTACATTTGAACGTGATGGCCAGCCGCATATCGTGATGGAATATGTCCACGGAGGGTCGCTTCGCGATCTGCTGGTTGGGGAAGGCCGGTTGTCCTTGAAGGAGACAATAGATATCAGCCTGGAATTAGCGGATGCGCTAACGCGCGCCCATCATTTAAAAATCATCCATCGTGATCTCAAACCTGAAAATATTCTGCTGACGGAGGACCACAGCCCACGGTTGACCGATTTTGGTATTGCACGCTTAATTCGTGCTGAGGTCCAGCTCACCCAAATCGGAACAATTTTAGGCAGTCCTTCCTATTTGAGTCCGGAAGCGATTCGTGGCGAGGAGATGGATGAGCGAAGCGATATCTGGTCATTTGGTGTGGTGTTGTATGAGATGCTAACCGGGCGCCGGCCGTTTGTAGCTGAGCGAATGTCGGCCGTAATAAGTAGCATATTAAACGATCCCCTCCCGGAGATCAGCCAGTATCGAGATCCACTGCCCGCTTCTTTGATCTCCTTACTGCGAAGTATGCTAGAAAAAGAAAGGGAGCGACGCATCCCCACCATGCGTCAGGTGGCTGCCCGCCTGGAGGCAATTCGTGACCACATACATGAGATATCGACGGAGCAACCGGCCGTTGTTAAGGGCGATAAATTTCCGATATATGACCCATCGTTCATCACCCCGCCGGCCTTTCTCCAAGAGGATGACCGGCGACCACGACAGCATCCTTTTGTCGCTCGCCAGAAAGAGCTAGCTTTGCTCAATAAGAGCTTGGAGCAGGTATTAGATGGTCGTGGCCAGGTTGTATTTGTGACTGGTGACGCCGGCAGTGGCAAGTCGGCCCTGCTATCCGAATTTGCTAGTCAAGCCCAGGACAGTCATTCTGATTTGGTTGTTGCTTTGGGCAATTGCAATGCTTACACCGGTCGGGGTGATCCTTATCTGCCCTTCCGCGATCTGCTCAGTCTACTCACCGGTGATGTTGAAACTAAGTGGGCCGGGGGTGTTATCACTGGCGAGCAAGCACGCCGTCTTCTGGGTATCACGCCGATTACCGGCAGAATGCTGTTCGAAAAAGGCTCAAATATTTTGGAAACAGTTGTATCCGGAAGAACATTGGTTTCACGATTGGCTCAATTCGTACCTCCTGAGACATTCTGGCTGCGAGGTTTGCAAGAGCAGGTAGCTCAAGAAGAGGCGTTATTGAAACGAGCAGAGGCCGATCAGACAGCGTTATTCGAGCAGATGACCCATTTATTCCTTGCCTTAAGTTCCCAATTTCCACTGCTTTTGATCTTGGATGACCTGCAGTGGGCAGATAGTGCCTCAATTGAGTTGTTATTTCATCTCGGCCGGCGGCTTGTAGAGGGGCGGATCATGATTGCCGGTATCTATCGCGAGGATGAATTGGAGCTGGGGCGAGCCGATAGCTCTGAATCCATGAATCAAAGGCATCCCTTATTGAGTGCGGTCAATGAATTACAGCGTGTTCACGGCCGGCCGGCGATTAACCTGGATATGGAGTCTGAAGCAGAGGGGAAGGCATTTGTTGAGGCTTACTTGGATAGTGAACCGAACAACTTTAATTCTCAATTCCGTTACGACTTGCTGCAACATACGGGCGGCCATCCTCTGTTTACCGTGGAATTGATGCACCACTTACAGGAGCGCGGCGATCTGGTTTTGAATGAGAAAGGTGAACGGATTGCCACCCCAAATTTGGCCTGGAGAAATTTGCCGGTACGGGTGGAAGCGGTCATTGATCAGCGGATCGGCCGCCTGAATCAGGAACTGCGCGAATTGTTGATCATCGCTTGCGTTGAGGGAATTGATTTTTCGGCACAGGTCATTGCTGCCCTGCTGAATCTTGATGAACGTCATGTTGTGCGAAAATTGAGCCGCGAATGTGATCGGAAACACCGGCTGGTAAGAGAGCAGGGATACCGGCAGTTGAATGGCAGGCGACTGCACCAATATCGTTTTCGCCATATTCTTTACCAGCAGCATTTATATAATAGCCTGACTGAGATGGAGCGTTCTTTGCTGCATGAAGATGTGGGGCTAGCCCTGGAAGCATTATGTGGAGAAGATCCACAGAAAATTGCTCCACGTTTGGCCTGGCACTTCACCAAAGCTGATCTTGCTGAAAAGGCGATTCCCTATTTATTACAAGCCGGAGACCAGGCCCGCCGGCGTTATGCTCATCATCAAGCGATTCAACATTACCAGCAAGCGATCCCCATTCTGCGCGAGCAAGCAGAACATGAGCAGTTGGCACGGACGTATATGAAATTGGGCCTGACCTATCACAATGCTTTTGATTTCCAACACTCGCGAGAGGCTTATGAGGATGGGTTTTTCTGGTGGCAGCGAGCCGGGGAATTTGATCCCAATCAGGAACGACAGCCCGCTCGCCAACCCCTGCGACTGGCTGTACCTGAGCCGGTGACCTTAGACCCTGGACGTTACACGGATGATGCTTCGGCTGCGATCATGTACCAGTTGTTTAGCGGGCTGGTGACTTTGAGTCCCAATATGAGTGTTCTTCCCGATATTGCTCATAGTTGGGAGGTTTTCGATAATGGCCGGCAATATCTCTTTCATCTGAGAGAGGATGCCTTTTGGAGTGATGGCGTGCCGCTGAGTGCCGGGGATTTTGCGTTCGCCTGGAAGCGCATGATCCAGCCCGGCAGCTCGCAGCGCCCCGGCAATTATCTGTATGACATCAAAGGAGCCAGAGCGTACCATGAAGGACGTTTGCAGGATGACAGCAGTGTTGGAATTCGGGCAGTTGATGATAAAAGCCTGCTGGTCACATTAGATGGGCCGACGAGCTATCTGCCACAATTATTAACCGTGGCCACGACTTTCCCTATCCCTCGCCATGCTGTCCAAAAATATGGTCCATCGTGGAGCGATCCCAAACACCTGGTCAGTAATGGACCTTTCAGTTTGCGATCATGGGAGCAAGGGGAGCAGGCTATTCTCGAGCGCAATCCTCGATATCACGGCCGTTTCCTGGGAAATCTAGAACGAGTGCATCTGCGGTTTTATAATTTACCACAGGCTGAACTGTTGCAGCACTATATAAAAGGTGATTTGGATACCTTTGATCTGGCCTCTTTATCCAGGCATGAACAAGAACGGACACGCCAGCGTTTTGCCGGTGAATATGTTTCAGGTCCCCATCTGTCCACAACATACCTGGGATTTGACGTACAGAGAGCACCTTTTACGGACTCACGGATTCGCCAGGCTTTTGCTTTGGCCATTAATTGCGAGGATTTGGCCGATATGATCAGACGAGGCACCGATTTTCCGGCGACCGGTGGATTGGTATCACCAGGAATGCCCGGCCATTCTCCGGATATTGCCCCCGGTTATAATCCCCAGGCAGCACGTGAACTGCTGGCTGAAGCCGGATTCCTAAATGGAGAGGGTTTCCCAGACATCACACTTATGCTCACCCGACTTGATGGACCACAGCAAATTGGCCTCTATATTCAAGAGCAGTTGGCCCACAACCTGAATATTTCCATTGCACTAGATCCACTGGAATGGCATCGGTTTCAACGAAGACTGCTCCATCATCCATCCCATATGTGGATCATGGGTTGGTCAGTCGATTATCCTGATCCGGATAACTTTCTGCGGGTCAGTGACTGGCGGGTCAATACCGGTTGGCATAATGAAGCCTTCGACCAGCTTCTGGAGATGGGCTGCCGGACCACAGATCAGGAGGAAAGAATTCTTCTCTATCAAAAGGCTGACCAAATTATCACGGCCGAAGCGCCTATTGTGCCTCTTCTTTACAAGCGTTTCCATTTATTGGTCAAGCCGTGGGTGAGCCAGATACCTACATCTCCTGTTGTGCGAAATTTCTTGAAGGATGTCGTGAAAGAGAATAATTGAGAGAGAAAGGACACTTAATAGCTTAAAGGGAACTGAACTGTACATAGGTGAGATTCGTAATAATGGATGCGAATGAATAGCTCCTGATAAGCGGATACATCACCTGTGACATCCCAAATTGCTACTCTCTTATCCGCACGCCTTTGAGGAAATATAACGGCAGGTGTGTATTAAGGATTAGTGAACTAATTCGTCTCCTTAAATTCGTTCGTACATACTTGGCGAGAGGTAAAGTTGGAGCCGGGGAATTAATGTTCGAGCCTGACTAACCAGCTAAGTATCGGAAACCGGGGTTCTTAAATCATGATCTGTGCTCTACTTTGCTTAAACTGTTTTGAGTAATAATAGGCAAATGATTCCTACTGATCCCTTGAAAAATTTCATGAATTTTTCATGATGTCCTCCTTGCTTTCTTTATTCATGTTGGCAGCAAGGCGGGTGTGGCACCAGCGATTGCTGATGCTCTGCTTGCTGTTGGGGTTGGTAACGGCCGTTGGCATCCTCTCCGGCATACCCCTATATGCTGACGCGGTCCAAAACAGACTGTTACAGGGTGAGTTAACCGAATCTGGGACGTATCGACCACCCTTTGCTTTTCTCTGGCGCTATGTTGGCGCCTGGAATGGAGACATCACCTGGGAAGCATACCAACCAATTAATGATTACCTCACGGAGCAAGCACCGCGGATTATAGACCTGCCCTTTGACGCTCAGATTGGGAGTGCGCAAGATCGAACCATCCGCCACGTGGCTACCCCCAAACTGCGCCTTTTTCCTGGTGAAGAAGCTGATTTCAACCAAAATGAGCCGCTGCTCTGGGCCAATGTCGCATTTATCACTGATCTGGCCGGGCAGATTCAACTCGTAGAGGGGGTGTATCCGGGGGAAACGGCCGCCTCCGACAGTATTGACGTCCTCGTCGACGAGGCAACGGCCGATACACTTGGCCTCCAGGTTGGAGAAGCCTTCACGCTCTTTGGTGCAGATAATAATACCCGGTTGCCCTTGCATATCGCCGGCGTGTGGCGGCCGCGCGACCCTGCTGCTCCTTTTTGGTTTTACCAACCGGACGCCTTCGCGGAAACCCTGCTTACCAGTGAAGGTCAGTTTATTGATCGCGTTGCGCCACTGCTGGACGAACCGGTGAGTTCGGCTGTTTGGTACCAGGTGTATGACGGTGGACGCGTCCGGCCAAACAACATCGAGTCCCTTCTCCAAAATGTAGGGGTCGTAGAAGCGCGGGTCACGTCCCTATTAGACGGGACAACCCTGGATGTCTCCCCGGTTAACGCACTGCAAGATTACGGCCGGTCCAATAACCTGCTGACCCTGACCCTGACTATCTTTTCTATTCCACTTATCGGCATCATCCTCTACTTCATCGGCCTCATTGCCAATATGGTGGTGCAGCGTGGCCAGAGCGAGATCGCTATATGGCGCAGCCGGGGCATGACAAAAGGGCAAATTGCCGGGGTCTATCTGCTGGAAGGGCTGCTCGTTGGTGGATTGGGGGTGGCCGGCGGGCTTTGGTTGGGAACGCAAATTGCACGACTAATGGGGCGCACCCGTACTTTTCTCGATCCATCCATTCTCTCCGGCAGCGGAGCGGGAGAACTGGTGCCGGTGCTGTCTGGAACTGTCGTTGCCTATGCCCTGGTAGGGGTTGGCATGGCGCTGCTGGCCCTGATGGTGCCTGCTTTAATGGCCGCACGCCATACCATCGTCACCATGCGTTGGCAGCAAGCACGAAAAATACAGACTCCTATATGGCAGCGTTTTTATCTTGATGTGTTGCTGCTCATTCCACCCCTTTATGGCTGGTATCAATTGAGCCGCCAGGGAACACTCATGCTGTTCGGCGGAAGCAACGATCCGTTCGCCAATCCATTGTTGTTTCTGGTGCCGGTGCTCTTTTGTTTTTCGCTGGCGCTGGTCGCTATCCGTTTCTTTCCATTTCTAATCGCCGGTCTGGCCTGGTTGGTCGAAAAGCTGCCGGGGATCACCTTGCTGCTAACGCTACGTCAATTGGCTCGCGCCTCCACCCAGTACACCGGTCCCCTTTTACTGCTCACGTTAACCATTAGTCTAGCCGGCTTCACAGCCTCAATGGCTGTCACTTTGGACGATCATCTGACCGACCAGATATATTACCAGGTTGGAACGGACTTGAATCTGGCAGAGTTGGGTGAAGACACGGAGCGCAGCCGGCAACCGCAAGACCCGCTCGCTCAGGTAACTCAAACGACTCCCCTACCGGCGGATGAAAACGAACCGCGTTGGCTATTTCTACCTGTTACCGATCATTTGTTGGTGGATGGTATTAAAGGGGCGGCCAGGGTTGGCGAGTATTCGGCCGTGTCTTCCATTGGCGGACGGCAGCAATCGGGAGAAATTTTGGGCATTGATCGGATGGATCTGGCGCAGGTAGCCTTTTTCCGCCCCGATTTTGCGGCGAATGAATCGTTGGGCGGCTTGCTGAATCGGCTGGCCGTTCAGCGAGATCATATACTTGTCAATCGTGATTTCATGCGTCGTAATAATTTGCAGGTTGGTGACCCATTGCGGCTTACCATTGGCGCGTTTGATGAATTTGCTACGGCAGAGTTTACCATTGCCGGGCCACTCGATCTCTTTCCGACACTCTACCCGCAAGAGGGTCCCTTTTTTGTGGCCAATCTCGATCATCTACATGAGGCATTGGGTGGTACATTCCCTTACAATGTCTGGTTGAGAACTGATCCGGATGTGCCCAGCAGCCAAATTGTCAGCGAGGTACGCGCCCTTGGATTTTCTGTGATTACGGCCCAAGATGCCCGGGACCAGATCAAAGAAGAACAGACCCGGCCGGAGCGGCAGGGATTGTTTGGTTTGCTCTCGGCCGGTTTCTTAGCGGCTGCATTGCTGACCGTTCTCGGATTCCTGGTGTACGCCGTTGTTTCTTTTCACCAACGCACCATTCAATTAGGGATGCTGCGGGCAACCGGTCTATCATTGGAACAGATGGCGGCTTACCTGGCGGGAGAACAAGCCGCTCTAATTTTTGCCGGAGTCGGCCTGGGTACGGCATTGGGTGTTGTGGCCAGTCGTTTGTTTATTCCATTTTTGCAGGTGGGCGAGGGCAACACGGCCGTGACTCCTCCCTTTGTTGTCCAAATCGCCTGGGAGCAACTAGGCACAATTTACACTCTTTTTGCTGTTATGTTCATCATTGCTGTACTGGTGCTTATTATCCTGGTTGCTCGCATGCGCATATTTGAGGCTGTTAAGCTAGGTGAAGCTGTATAGGAATGGACCACCCTTTGATTTTGGGTTGCTGCTAAATTTGGGTCTCCGGACACAACGAAAACGCAAGGTGTACCACAATGAAAATAAACCAGATCATTAAAGAAGATGAGACAAAAAATCTGAAGAGTTTTCGTTGGTTCATAAGAAAATTCATGCTCGTCTGCGTTTATCTGTGCCCAATGCTTCTCCTGGCTGCTTGCGGGCAGGGGGAAACGGCCGATCTGGGACCGACCCCCACACCGCTGCCAACCCCCATTGTACCGGAGAAGCCAACTTATACGGTTCAAAAAGGGACGGTCGTCAATTCGTTGGAATTCACTGGCCGTGTCTCGCCAATGGTGGAGCAGGAACTCTTTTTTAAGAGCACCGGCTTTGTAGACCAGGTCATGGTGCAGCGCGGCGACCAGGTGCAGGCAGGCGATGTGTTGGCCCAGTTAGAGATAACCGAATTGCAGAACCAGTTAGCCCAGGCGCAGTTGGTATTAGAAACGGCCGAAACCAAGCTAACGCAGGCCGAAGAAACAAGTGATGATGACCTCATAGAAGCCCAGATCAATTTGCAAAAAATAGAATTGCAATTGGAGCGAGAGCGCATTAATGACGATACGGCCGGTCTCACTTCCAGCCAGATAAACCTTGAGCAGGCGCAGCGTAACCTGGCTGATGCACAAAAGGCTTATGACACGGCTTTTGATCCCGGCCGCGAATGGGAACTATTCATAACGGAATCTTCTTGCCTGCCCGGACAGGATGGCGAAACTGTGCCTTGTACCGGGGAGTCGCTGAGCAAGCAAATGGAAGCAGAACGAAATGGAGCGACGCGCAGCTTGCGATTTGCCGAGGAAAACCTGGAAATCGCGCAGGCTCAACTCAATGATGCCCAGGCGACAGGCGCCAGTGGCAGTTACGATCGCAGGGTATTAGAGTTAGAATTAGAACTGGCTCAGTTGCGGGTTGAACAATTGGCGCGAGGAGTCGATCCCTTGCTGCAATTGGACGTTGAAAGGGCACGTCTTGACGTACAAAAAATCGAAAATCAGATTGCCGATGCCCAACTCATTGCACCTTTTGACGGTGAGGTGATGTCGCTCAACGTCCGCCCCGGAAGCCAGGCCGAGGCCTTCCAATCAGCTATTGTGTTGGCTCAGCCGGAGACATTGGAAATCACGGCCGAATTAAGTAGTGACCAACTTGATGATATGAGCGTAGGACAGGCAGCTACTATTACCCTGCGCAACCGGCCGGAAGATCCTTTCCAAGGCAGTGTACGCCAGCTGCCCTATGCCTTTAGCGGCGGCGCCTCCGACAGTGGCGAGGATGACACTCGCGTTCGTATCCAATTCGATGATCCGCCGCCAAATTTAGAACTGGGTGAGCTGGCTACGGTTACCCTAATCCTTGAGGAGAAGGAAGATGTGCTCTGGCTGCCGCCGGCCGCCATTCGCCGTTTTCAAGGTCGCACCTTTGTTGTGATTGAGGAAGCAGACGGCCAGCGCCGCGCCGATGTGCGATTGGGTATTGAAAGTGATTCACGTGTGGAGATGTCGGAAGGGGTAGAAGAAGGACGGGTTATTATAGGTGAGTGACATTTGATGGTTGAACCGTTTATCCGTTGCCAAAATCTTGTCAAAATTTACAAAGTCGCCGAACTGGAAGTGGTGGCTTTGCAAGGATTGGATTTAACCATGCAGTCCGGAGGAATGCTGGGTATTGTAGGGGCCTCCGGCTCAGGCAAGAGCACCTTGCTCAATATTCTCGGCGGATTGGATCGGCCGTCCGCGGGCAGCGTGATTGTCAATGGACGCGATCTGCTCAAAGCAACCGATGCCGAACTGGACAGTTACCGCCGGCGTGAGGTCGGTTTTGTGTGGCAGCAAACCGGCCGAAACTTGATTTCCTACCTCTCCGCCCAGGAAAATATCATGATGCCCATGACCGTTGCCGGGATGACGAGGCGAGAAAAACAAGCCTGGAGCGAGGAGCTATTACAGGCCGTGGATTTGTGGGAGCATCGCCATCATAAGCCGGCGCAGCTTTCCGGCGGGCAGCAACAGCGTGTGGCCATTGCTGTTGCCCTGGCCAACAAGCCGACACTCTTATTGGGTGATGAGCCGACCGGCGAACTGGACTCGGTCACGGCCGGGGATATTTTGACGCTTTTACGGCAAATGAACGCGCGTTATGGGCTGTCGACCATCATTGTCACCCATGATCCGCAGGTCGTGCAATTGGTCGATCGCGTGGTGACAATTCGAGACGGCCGAACCAGCAGCGAGACGGTGCGACGTGTTGCTGAAGTGGAAGCAGCCCTGACAGTAGAAGTGCAGGAGGAAGGAATGGGTGATGAGTATGAAGAATATATCGTAGTCGATGCTGCCGGGCGGCTGCAAATTCCGCCGGATTTACGAGCAGCAGTAGGGATCGGCAGCCGGGTTGTATTAGAGAAAACGGATGCCGGTGTATTGGTGAAAGCGGTAGATGGCGTCGAGGAAACGGCCGTTGTCCAATCTGACAACAGTGAACCGGCTGCACCTGAAAAGCGCGGCCTTCGCCGCTGGCTTCGGCGCAAGAAATAATTTTAATTATAACATTTTGGTAACTGGAGGAGCATCATGAAAAAAGTAACAATTTTCTTATTTGCCCTATTGATCCTGTCGTTGGTAAGTTGTAACAGCGGACAAGATCCGGCAACCCCGCTGCCGGATAGTGAGACCGAGACGGAATCTGCCGACAGTGAAACGACTGATTCAACACAGAGCGAAAATGAAGGTGAAACGGCCGATACCCAAAATGGCGATGCCATCATTTTACAGATGGCCGTCTATGATTGGGAACGGGGAAATTACCGCGACCTGGTCGATACGTTTGAGGCCGAAAACCCTGACATTGAAATCAAGATGGTCTCTGTCGAGGAAACGCTAGGATTGGAAAGCGGTGGTATCGGTGAGTGGCCTGAAGATGGGGCACGACGGTTGGTTGGGGCGGCCGATGTGATCACGACCAATGCCATCGGCGGGGCACGTGCTCAAAAAGAACTGCTGCTCGATTTACGGCCGCTCATGGATGCTGATGCCGGCTTTAGTGAGGATGACTTTTATCCCAATGCTTTAGAATTCTTCAGTTCAGATGGCGGCATCTTTGGCCTGCCCTCTTATATCAATTTCACGCTTTTGTTTTACCAAAAAGATATGTTTGACGAGGCCGGCGTCCCCTACCCGGAGGTGGGTTGGACTTGGGATGACTTCCTGGCGGCGGCCAGGGCCACGACTCAGAGCGAAGGTGATGATGTCGGCCAATGGGGATTTGTACAACCTGGTATTAGTCCCACTGAATTTGTGTTGCCTCGCGTCGGTCCCCTTGTGGATACGAGTACCGAGCCACCTACACCGCAGATTGACCGTCCGGATGTTGCTGAGGCAGTGACCTGGTTTGCCGATCTTTATATCACCCATGAAGTCGCGCCGATTTTGGACCAGCCGGAACCGGACGAGGATGGATCCTATGTGCCGGCAGGTTATGATTTAATAAACAATGGGCAGGCTGCTATATGGCCGGAGTGGAGTGGGGCATGGGAGTGGCGCGGCAGTGATATGGATCTCGGCGTGGTGCCCTTTCCGGTAGAGGCGCCTGATGACCAGACGACGCAGATGTTTGTAAACGGCTATGTGCTAAGTGCCGGCACACGTCACCCGGAAGCGGCGTGGCGCTGGTTAGACTTCCTCAGCCGGCAGGAAGTGGGCGGTGGTTTTGGTGGGGATACGTCCATCCCTGCCCGCCGGTCCATCGCCGAATCCAGCGGCTTCTGGGACAATGTTGATCCTGAACTGGGAGAGGCGCTGCACTATGCGTTAGATCATTCCTTTTTTCTCGACTATACTCCTGGCTATGGCGCTTTCTATGATGCCGTTCGGGACATTATCAACGAGAAAATACCTGTTGAGGATGCCCTGGCAGATGCCCAGGTTGCGGCCGAAACGGAGATTGCCGAAGCCGATATAGAGCAGGACGAGGAAGGAGATGGCGATTCTGAAGAAGTGGTAGTATCCGCGCCGGAAGTGGAGGAAGTGCCGGAAGATGCAATTACCATCACTTTTGTTGCCGGCAGTGGTCCGGGGGGGTTGCAGCCTTATCGAGACCTGGCTCAAACTTTTCGAGAGGAACATCCTGACATTGTCATTGAACTAGAGACGCCAGACTTTGGTAGTGGAATTATCACCCTGCATGATATAGCTGCCACTACCGATTGTTTGCAATGGTTTGGCGGCATTACAAGTGCGGAAGACCAGGCTGCGCTTCTCAGTATGGAACCGTTTTTGGACGCTGATCCGAACCTGAGCAAAGATGATTTTTACCCACAGATCCTGGCTGCTGTTACCAAACAAGGGCAGCTTTGGGGCCTGCCGGCCGAAATGAATGTCCCTGTCATCCGCTATACCAAAGCATTGTTTGATGAGGCAGGTGTGCCCTATCCGGAAGCAGGTTGGACAGTGGAAGACTTTTTGACTGCTGCCGTTGCTCTCACTTCAAGTGACGATCTGGAAACCAAGCAATACGGCATTGTGCCCCAGGAGTTTGAAATCAACGATGTAACGAACTTCCTGGAGCGACTAAACGCTAAGATTTTAGATGAGAGCGAAGACCCGCCAAAATTGTCTTTAACGCATCCTGACACGGTGGAGGCCATGCGCTGGATCACCAACCTTACGACTGAGTTTGGCGTTAAGCCGACATTTATGACAAAAATGGGCGGTAGTTTCTCAGGTAGCGAAGAACGTAAGACGCTAATCGAAAATGGCCGGGCGGCCATGTGGAGCGATCAGGGATTTCAATCGTTTCCTGAAATCAGTCTGGATGGTCTTGATGTAGGTGTCGCACCCCTGCCGGCCGGCTCTGATGGCACAGTGACTGCATCTAGTTTCATTACCACCTATTTTATCTCCGCCAATACGGAGCAGCGACAGGCATGCTGGGATTGGATCACTTTCCTCAGTGAACAATCCCTTACGCTTGGTTACGGCAATATGGTACCAGCTAGACGCACTGTTGCTGAATCCGAGGCATATGCCCAGCAAATTGGGGCAGAGTTTGCTGCCGCCAATCTGGCCAGCGTGGAAGATATTACGGGACCCTCTGCTTCTTTGAGTCTTAGTTCTAAGGCAAGTTGGTTAAATTTAGGATATTCATGGTGGCTATCCTATGCTTACGATCAAATCTTAAAGGAGGAAGTTCCGGTAGAAGAGGCGCTGGCCGAGGTACAGGAGAAGGCTGATGCCTACCGTACCTGTATTATTGAGCGAGATGGCCTTGAAGACCAAAATATCCAACGTATCTGCCTGGGTGAGGCTGACGATGAAGTGCCATCTTTCTTCATAGAAGTAGATGAAGAATAGAAGAAAGTGCTGATTGGAACGAAGTTGAATCGATGGCACGGTTCCAATATATAATGAATCTTAGCCCAATTCTACGCACGAAAAATGTCAGCCGAATCTATCATGTCGGCGGATTGGAGGTACCGGCGCTGCGTGAGGTGAATCTTACTGTGGCGCCGGGCAGGGTTGTGGTCTTGCGCGGCCGTTCCGGTTCGGGAAAAACGACGTTGTTAAATTGTATCGGTGGTTTGGACCAGCCGACTTCCGGAGAGGTCTGGGTCAATGGACAGGAAATAACACAGTTGTCAGAGCGAGAACGGGTTAAGCACCGTCGCCATCAAATTGGATTTGTATTCCAGTCGCATACGTTACTGCCTACCTATACTGCTCGCGAAAACGTTGATCTGATGCTGCGCCAGGTGGGAACGCCCCGCGCATTACGCCTGGTCCGGGTAGAGGAAGTATTACAGCAGGTGGGGTTAGGTAAGTGGATCGAACATCGCGCTTACGAACTATCAGGGGGACAGCAACAACGCGTCGCCATTGCGCGAGCCATTGCCCCTCACCCGCCCATCCTGCTGGCCGACGAACCGACCGGTGAGCTAGATACGGCAACCGGCCTGCAGATATTGCAACTGTTTCGCCATATTGCCGATCACAATGGGACAACGATTCTGATCGCTACGCATGATCTCGGTGTGGATGCCTTTGCCGATGAAGTGGTTTATTTGCAAGACGGCCGTGTGATAGATGAATTAACGCTCTCTGCAAAATAGCTAAGTCGGTTCTATGGTTATATCATCTCCGCATATGTTCAAAAATGAAATTATGAACGCTTCTTAGTTCCCAGTCTGCATCAGGGCATCTTCAATTTGATGCAATGAAATCATTCGAGCATCAATAGATTCAACATACTCTTTTAGAGCCACTGTAAATCCTTCCCGGGCAAATAGCGCATATTGAGTTTGCCATCCTTCCGCAACCTGGGGCATACGCTGACTGCGCCGGACGAGGTCGGTGAGGATATTGCGGCTTAGAGGCTTACGGCCCCACTTGGCTTCACCGATTAACAGGCGTTTTTGGCGGGGAGCAGCAGCAACAATATCTAACTGCACGCCCTGCCCGCGATGCCTGCGCCAATAGGAACCAACATCCTCAGGCACAAAATCTAAATTACCGGACATGGCGGCCGCCCAAACCCACTCGCGACAAAGCTCTTCAAAAACGTGCGTGCCCAGGAAGGCCCGCAATTCCGCTTGAATTTTTGCCGCTGCCGCCTCCTGGTACCCACGCTCAATGGCGCTTAGCTGGGGCACGATGAAGCGGTAGTAGAAACGCAGAAAGTGATCTTTGACATAGTAACGGCCTCGCTTGCTTTTAGACGGAGCAAGTATTGGCTCACGCTTTTCGATGAATTCTAATTCTTGCAAGATTTTGAGGTAATGGCCGATTGCCGTGTCCGTTACGCCGGACATCTTAGCAATGCTTGACCATTGATGAAAGCCAAAAGTGATGGCTGAGATAATCGATTCGTAGGTTTGTGGTTCCTGGAGTTGCTCATAAATAATAATTGCCGGGTCAGTGAGCATAATACTCCCCGGCGCCAGACAATGATCACTTAATGCGCTTACAAAATTTTTGGTTCGGGTGAATAGCTCCAGGTAAGCGGGCACACCACCGGTGACGCCCAAAATAGCTACCCTCTCATCAACATGCCTTTGAGGAAAAAGTTCATGGATCGCCGCGTAAGACAGGGGTCGCAGGCGGAGCTGGACTGTGGCTCTGCCATAAAGGGGGGCTTGATAAGAAAACACCTGGCGAGCCATCATGCCAATTAGCGAGCTGGTTAAAATAAGTTTTAAGTGGGGGATTTGTGACAACCGGTGATCCCAAACTTTTTGAAAAACGGAGCTGATCGCCGGTTCATTGCGCAGTAAATAAGTGAATTCATCAAGAACAAGTAAATGCGGCCGATTTTCCAGCTCGACAATAGCGGCCAGATGGTCCAGCGCATTTTCCCAATTAGAGAAGGTGAAATCGTCCGTTGGGGGTGTCGAAATTCGTGGATCGTAAGTTAATATCGACTGGGAGAAATCACGGAGTTGGTAAGCTTCGTTGTGGGTAGTCGCCACCCAGTAGAATTGGGAGTGATTGGAGTGGCTTTCCAGGAATGTGGAGATTAAACGTGTTTTGCCGATTCTCCTGCGACCGTAAAGGATTAATAATCCGGCTTCAGGAGACTGGTAGAAGGTCTCAAGTATTTTTAGTTCTTTCTGGCGACCAACAAACTTCATTTCAATTGCGCCAAGTGTAGAATATAATTGTGCACACAATCATTGTGTGGACAATTATATTCTACAAGGTGCTTTTGTCAAAACTAGAAGCTATGTTCAAATTTGATGATCCGTTCTGGGCAATATTACTCCGTATCCCACCAAATCTGCTGTCCATCACTGATCACCTCTATCGTCCCCATCTCGTCCGTTCGCATAACGGCCGCGCCAACTGCCTCCGCTCTTTCTACCATTTCTGGGTGTGGGTGGCCATATCTGTTTTCCAAGCCGGCTGAGATAATGACGAATTGCGGCCGAACACTTTCCAAAAATATTGCACTGCTGGAGGTATTTGCCCCATGATGTCCCGCTTTATAGATGAGCGATTGCAGCGGTCGTCCTGAGGCCATCATTGCTTGTTCAGCTTCACTTTCCGCATCACCGGTCAACAAAAGGGTGAAATCATGATAAACCAGGCGCATGGATACTGAATTGTTGTTATCTTCGGAATCAAATTCGCCGGCAGGATGCAATATTTCCAGGCGGACACTATCTTCTAATTCGATGATTTGGCCGGCCAATCCATGATGAATGGGGATAGCCGAACCTTCCGCTGCGGCGATCAGCGTATCATACTCCGGAGAGTCTCCAGCCTGGCCATTGGTGATTAAAGTCCCGACATTGTGCCGGGCGAGCAAGTCAATAAAACCGACAAAATGATCCTTGTCCGAGTGGGTCGCGACTAACATGTCAATATCTTTATCCCAGAAGGGCATTTCTGCGCCCAGGCCATCAAGCAAAATGCCGCCATTAGGCCCGCCGTCGACTAGGACCTGCCGGCCACTGGGGGTTTGAATAAATGTGGCGTCTCCTTGACCTACATCCAGGAAGACGACATGCAAATGGCCATCCGGCCGTTGGTTGAGCCAAAAAATTGCCAGGATTGTGGCGATAGCGATGGCTGAAAACCCGGCGCGCGTTAATCGTGCCTGTCGAGTTTGCCCAAGGAGCCGATCGCGGACATCTTTTTCTTGAGCCGAAAGCCAGGTAAAAGCGAGGATAAAGCCATAAATGAGAACGACGCCGGCAAGCGGAATAGAAACCGGCAAAGCCGTAATGGGTAAATTGGCGAAAAACCGGACCAGACCAATGGTGTAGGTGAGGAAAAGCCAGGCGATCCAGGCTGGAATTTGACCAAAGATGGGATGGATATTGCCCAATAGCATAGCTAAGCCGCCCCAAGTCATTACACCAGGTTGAGCCGGGAGAATGAAAAAGTTGGCCAAAGGGCTGATTATCGATAGAGTGCCGAAATGGTAGAGGATTATAGGGAAAGTCATAATCATGGCGGCCATAGTGGCCAGGATGACCTCGGTTATCAGCCTCATGGCATGAGGGGCAGCCGATTCTCCCAATATTGGATCGATCCTTGATTTGATTTTACGATTCCAAGGTCCAACGTAAAGCGCCAAGCCCAAAGTAGCAGCAAAGCTTAGCTGAAATCCTACATCCCACAGGATGTGGGGGTTGATCAGGGTCATGAACAAAGCAGCTGTGAAGATAATTGATGGGTAGAATATGGGTCGTCCCATGATTTGTGTGGCGAGGATTAGCAAACCGGCCATGATGGCCGCGCGTACAACGGATGAGTCAGCCCCAACAAAGATAGCATAAATGGAAATGCCTAAAATGGCTATCCAGGCGGCCGTTCGGAATGAAAAAAGATAGCGACCGGTGAGAAGCAGTAGGCCAGCAACAATTACAATATTAAATCCTGAAATAGCAATGATGTGAGTCATTCCTGTAGCTCTGAAATCATCAGCTAAATCTCCGCTAATCCCTTGATCATTGCCCAATAGAATGCCTGATAAGAGACCAGACTGTGGTTCTGGCAGGAGGTGGTTGATGATATTCTGATTGCGATCCTTAATTTTTAATAAGATGTGATATAGAGGATTTCCCTGATTTATGCGCAAAATTTCGACTTTTGGTTTCTCCATTATGGAGAAAATATTCTTTCGAGCCAGGAACTGGCGATAATCAAAATCGTCAAAATTTTGCGGCGTTTCCAGATTTCCGCTAACGCGCACAAATGCACCATAGGGAATAGAGGGATATGGATTGGCTTGCAGCAATATATCCCCATGAGTAAATAATTGTTCATCCCCCGTTTGTACAGTGGCCGAAGCTAAAACCAGTTCCAATGAATTATCATGTTGGCGAGGTTCTTGCTTTATTAAACCGGTGAGTAGAATATTATTTCTGCCATTGAAGGTGGATACGTGTCCGGGATCGGTTTCCGGTAGCGCCAGGGTATAATGTGCTCCGCCAATGGCTAGGGTTGCCAGGAAAAGTGAGGCTTTGGTGAAAGTAATATGGCGACGCGCAACAATGGCACTGATTAAGGCTAAGGCACCGGCCAATAGCCAGAAAGGTGTGGAGAAATCAAACACCGATGCCACTAATATTCCGGCCAACCAACTAAGGGTCCAGTAGATGATGGTCACGCCTTAAAAGCTCCTCCTTGACAGGCGAGCGGCCGATGAGAAAAATGTTTCGGCTTGAGCCACATTCGTCCCTCTGATAAAATCGACGAAGACATCCCTTTCAACGCTGCCTGGATACTGTATCAAATGTTAAGCTGCGGGGAAAGCAAATTTGAGAAAATGATGACAGATAAGGAAAAAAAGCAGCACAAAATACTTGCCGTTGATGATAACGCTTATACCTTACGAATTGTAAAACATTCTTTGCACCAGGCCGGATATGATGTCACCACGGTTATGTCAGGTGAAGAAGGGCTGCAAACGATTGCCGATGAGGGCCTGCCCCACCTGGCAATTGTTGATCTGCATATGCCTCCGGGGATGAGCGGGTTTGAATTTTGCCGGGCGATCCACCAATATAGCGATGTGCCGGTGATCATGCTGACGGCCGTCGGCGAAGAAGGGACGATTCTAGAAGGGTTGGAAAAACATGCTGAAGATTATATGGTGAAACCCTTCAGCCCCGGGGAATTGGTGGCCCGTGTCGGCCGGTTGATCCGGCGCATGGGCGAATTTGCCTATCCCCTAAAATCAATTACCCTGGTAGATGATCGGTTAGAAATCAATTTTCCCCAACGAAAGGCCATCGTTGAAGGGGAACCGATTTCCTTAACACCTACGGAAGCAAAATTGTTGTATATCCTCATGCGCAATGCCGGACAAATTGTGAGGACTGAGTATATTCTGCGACGCCTTTGGCCCTCAGAGCCTGCCTTCGAGGACCGCTTACATGTCCATTTACACCGTCTGCGGCGTAAGCTGGAAGTGGAACTGGATAATGGACAATCCTCCTATATTGTCTCCGAGCGCGGTTCCGGCTATATGTTTGTACAGCTTTTAGGACAGCCGGCGGCCTGACATTTAATGAAGACAATGTTCGTTATTTCTGATATCAAGAAGGCATTGACCTTAAGCGATTTTGACTCCTTGGAAGCGCAGCTAAAAATGACGCCGGTAGTTCGCCCTGTTCGCCGTCCTCCTGAGCGCGCAGGTCAGGTCAGGCTCGGTGGCGTCCTGGCTCTCTTCTATCATAGGCATGATGAATTGTATCTTGTTTTAACACGCCGGCGTGATGACCTCAACTCACATGCCGGACAGATTTCTTTTCCCGGGGGTAAAAGGGATGACGGGGAGTCCCTGCTAGAAACGGCGCTGCGCGAGACGGAAGAAGAAATCGGCGTTGGACCAACCCACATTCAGGTTTTAGGCCAGCTTTCTATGCTTTATATTCCTCCTTCTGATTTCGAGGTCCACCCATATGTTGCCTACTATGACAATGGTAGCCCCCCGAGCTTCATACCTAGCGAAGCCGAGGTCGCCGAGATCATTGAGGCACCGTTCCGATTATTTTTCGATCCTGAAGTACGCCGGCAAGAGCCGTGGAATTTGAGGGGGACTGATATCCTGGTACCTTATTTTCAACTTGGAAGCCACAAAATCTGGGGAGCGACGGCCATGATGCTTAATGAATTAATTGAGAGAGTACAGCGAGTCGTTTCATGACATGATGCGTCATAATTCTTTGACGCGTCCCAATCACGTAATATAATTCAATGAGCAAATTCACCCTTAGAAATGGAGGCGATCATGCGATTAGGGAAAGATCTGGAGGGCAAGCCGCTTATTAGCGTAGCAGATGGCCGTATTCTCGGTCGGGCAAAAGATGTATTTATCGATTCACAGTTAAATAATTTGGTTGGCCTGTTCGCGGGCACGGAAGGTGTGATTAGACGCCGCACGCAGGTAATCCCCAGTTCTGATGTCGTACTTTATGGCGTCGATGTTATCCTCGTCAAAGATTCGCAAGTTATCGTCAATGAAAAAGATCTTCCCGAAGTTAAAACATGGCAGCGCCTTAAAGATCTACAGGGTCGCGAAGTGTTAACCCCTGGCGGGACAAAGCTGGGATCCGTGGGTGATGTGATTCTCGATGAAACAGGCAGCATTATCGGTTTGCACCTGTCGCGCATATTTGTTAAAGGTCCTCTTGCTGAACAGGGAACCATCCCGCGTGAAACCGTCGTCAATCCCAGCCAGGAAGATGGGACTATCGGCGTCGATCTCTCCCTGTTAGAGAAGATGGCCGGTAGCCTCGAAGAAGACGATGAGGGTGATGTCACCAAACCCGCCAAGGAGGCAGAAGCCGATGCCGCACAAGAGGAAGCGGATGAGATTATAGAAGAGATCCCTGTGGCCATTGTTGAAAATGAAAGCGAAGTGCCGCCGGTTATGATCGCAGAGGAAGCATCGGCAGAAACCCAAGAGGGTCCGGCCGACGAAGAGGAATAAACCCATTACAAATCGAAAGGAGCCTGAAAATGAGTAGTATCAATGGTTCATTGAGCTTTACGATCAATGAAGAACAAGAAATGATTCAAAAGTTGGCCCGTGATTTCTCCAGAGCGGAAATCGCGCCCAATGCCGAACATTATGATAGAACCCATGAATTTCCCTGGCCTGTGATTAAAAAAGCCCAGGAATTGGGTTTGACGACGATGAATATCCCCGAGCAGTATGGCGGCCTGGGATTAAGTATGTTGGAAGAATGCCTGGTCACCGAAGAACTGGCCTGGGGATGTTCCGGCATCAGCACGGCGATTGCTGTTAACAGCCTGGGAATGCTGCCTATTTTAATTGCCGGCAGTGAAGAGCAAAAAATTGAATATGGCGAACGGATGGCTGATGGCGCTCTATGCGCTTATTGTGTCACCGAGCCGGAAGCAGGTTCTGATGTGTCCGGCATCGCCACCACCGCGATTAATAATGGCGATTATTATACGCTCAATGGGGGTAAAACCTTCATCACCGGGGCGACCAACGCGGATTTCTACACGGTTTTGGCTTACACAGATCCCGAACTGCGCGGCACCAGGAGCCGGTATAAGGGCATGAGCTTTTTTGTCGTTGAGCGGGATTGGGAAGGGGTGAGCGTTGGCAAACCATTTGACAAGATGGGCCAGCATGCCTCAGATACGGCCGAAGTCATTTTTGAAAATGTCAAAGTACCGGCCGGTAATCTTTTGGGTGAAGAAGGCAAGGGCTTTCAATATGCTATGGGTGTATTCGACCACAGCCGGCCCACTGTTGCTGCGGGCGCTGTTGGTGTCGCCCAACGCGCCTTGGATGAGTCAATAAAATATGCTAAAGAGCGTGTGGCGATGGGCAAGCCAATCTGGCAGCACCAAGCCATTGGCCACATGATCGCTGATATGGCCATGAATGTTGAGGCGGCGCGATTGTTGGTTCACAAGGCGGCCTGGACGGTCGACAGCGGCAGCAAAAATACGACGGCCGCTGCCTTCGCGAAGGCATATGCCGCTGATATGGCCATGAAAGTTTGCACCGATGCTGTGCAGGTCTTCGGTGGTTATGGCTATATGGCGGAGTATCCTGTTGAAAAGCTCATGCGCGATATAAAAATTTACCAGATTTATGAGGGTACGAGCCAGATCCAGCGTTTGATCATCACACGCGAACTGTTCCGCTAAGATCAATAAAGTTCAGTTTTTGCAATAGAATCAGGTGGGCGACAAATTGAATGTCGCCCTTTTATTATCTTTGGTCCAAGGTTTTGAATATCATATAATTGTGAAACAATGCACAAGATCATCATCACTTTCAGTATGGGAATTTTGCTGCTGACTGCCTGCGGGCGAGAAAGCCAACAGGCGTCCCAAAACAAGGCGCAAATCGACCTGACGACGGAACCCTCCCCGCCAATGATGGGTCAATCGGAGCTGGTCATTGAAATCCAGGATAAGGATGGAAAGGCGATCAATGATGCTTTCCTGGAGATTAAAGGGGATATGAGTCATGCAGGTATGGCACCAGTTTTGGCCGAGGTAAATGGGGGCGGCGAAAACGGCCGTTACCAGGTGCCTTTTCAATGGACGATGGGTGGCAATTGGATCATCACCGTAACCGCGACGCTGCCAGATGGGAGCACGGCTGAAGAGCAGTTTGATCTGCAGGTGGCTATGGGAGATGGTTAATCCGGGAGCGAATCCTTAAAGCATGAGCAGCATTTATAAGCCCACTCCCAGGGTTGATGTGCTGCGCTGGTCGGGTATCGGCCGCCTGCTGCGCTGGAAACACGGCCGGCTGCTGGGCCAACTATTGTTGCTCCTGGCTGCGCTGCTGATTGTTTATGACGGCTTTACTGGCCCCCAATTAGCTTCAGAGAACTTGGCTACCAATATCGTCTGGTTGCAGTACCGTGGCTTCCTGATGCTGGCCTTGCTGCTGTTTGGCAATCTGTTCTGTATGAACTGTCCCTTCACCTTGCCGCGCAGTATGGCTCGCCGTTGGAGTATTCTTGGGAGGCGCTGGCCGCGTGCCCTACGCAACAAATGGCTGGCCTTGGGCATTCTCTTTCTCTATCTTTTCCTTTATGAATGGCTCGATTTATGGGCCAGCCCCTGGCTGACAGCCTGGGTGATTCTTTTTTATTTCGCTTCTTCATTCCTTCTGGAACTCATTTTCACAGAATCCCCTTTCTGTAAATATGTCTGTCCATTAGGCACCTTCAACTTTGTGGGTAGCACCGTTTCCCCTCTTCAAATTACAGTCACAAATCCTGATGTTTGCCGCACATGTGAGGGTAAGGAATGCGTCAACAGCCGCTATGATGCCGCCGGCAAACCCTTGATGCTGGGCTGTGGTACGGAGCTTTTTCCGCCCCAAATGCAGAGTAATCTCGATTGTACGTTATGCCTGGATTGTGCACGGGCCTGCCCCTACGATAACGTGGCTTTGGCAGCCCGGCCGTTGTTCGGCGAACTGCGCCAACCGCAGGCCTGGCCAAGGCGTTGGGATTTGAGTTTGCTGATCTGGTTGTTCACATTTGCTGCCTTGAGCAATGCATTTGGCATGACCCCACCCATTTATACAGCCGAAGCATGGTTAAGGAATCTGCTGAGAATCGAGAATGAATTTATCTCTCTTCTGCTTATCTTCACCGTATTAAATGTGATCCTACCCGTGGTCTTGGGGTTGCTGGTTGCCTGGCTGGGACGTTCGATAGCCGAAGCTAGAGAGCCGCTGCACGTCAGTTTTAGCAAACATACGCCGGCGCTGGTTCCCCTGGCCTTTGCCATCTGGCTGGCCCATTACGGCTTTCACTTCGCCACGGGCGCTTTGGCGATCATTCCCGCTTTGCAAAATTTCTTCATCGATCATGGAGTGACATTTTTTGGCCAGCAGCCTAACTGGCAGCTCAGCAATATTTTGCCCTTTTCCTGGCTGCTGCCTTTACAGTTGCTGATTCTCCTTGCTGGTTTTGCGGGAAGTTTTTATGTACTGGGGGAAATCGGCCGCAATGAAGATGAATCCTTCACCGCCCAGATGCCCTGGCTGTTGCTGTTGGTGGGTGTGACTGTAGCTGCTATTTACTTATTCAACTTGCCAATGGAAATGCGCGGGACAAGTATTATTCATTGAAATCAAGTTTTCTATCACTCCCCCTCAACATCTCGCGCACAGCCGTAGCTTTGAAAAACCCTATCTTCCCCTATTAACTAACCCCTGGAATAATCTGATCGCGAAAGATCCTTGCCACCTGAAAATGTGTTCAGGTGGCTAAAAGGATCTCTCAATCATAAACTACATTATTAAGTCATGTAACTCTGTTACTGTCCCGTAATCTCAAACAACATGCCATCCGATCGGCCGAATACTTCGGGGAAGAATTCCTGGTAGCCCACCGCGGGCATCACCTGGAACTGGCCGGGGATGATCGTCTGCAAGGTATAGGTGTACTGGTACGTTCCCGCGGGCAGGAAGTTGGAGCGGAAGACTACTTTTTCGTCTTTGTACTCGATGCTGTTGAAGTACCACCAGCCCCAGTAACCATAGAGGAAATCCTGGTCTGTACGCTCAATGCCCCCTTCAAATCCGGAGGCGGAGATGTCCAGGTTGGGATCGATGCCTTCAGCGCCGGCGGGGATAGGATCTTCTACAACAAGATACAACAGATCATTAGGAGCGACGATATTTAGTTCTACGCGCACCTGCTGTCCGGCTTCAATTTCACTGATCGGCTCACAAGTCTCTTCTTGCGGGTCGCAGGCGGCATCATAGTAGACGCGCTCTATGGTTAGACCGCGACTGGTCGTTTCCACGCTGTCGGCGTTGATGAAACTGTTCAGATGCATGGTGTAGTACAGCTTGCCATCCCCCCCGCCGCGCTGAATGGCGAAGTAGTTGGTCTCATCTTCCAACAGGCTGTTGATGGGCACGGAAAAGGTATTACTTTCGGTAATATTCTCGTCGCTAAATTCACCATCAACTCGCGGTACGCCGTTTACATCGACTGCATAAGCGTAATCTGCTTCTAGTTCACCGCTGGCGGCCATCCAATTGGCCAGGGTCAGGATGCTCCAGGCCGTTTCATGGCCGGTGGACCAGATCTGGGCTGTGCGCGCCGACATCAGCCAGCGCACGGCGTTGGGCAGCAGAGCGGTGTCTGGTTCGACAAGGGATAAGGCTTCGATAACCATTGCCGTGCCGCGTACATCGCTGTTCAGGTTGAAGAAATCCTGTTCGGCATCTTCCCAATGGGCGCCGGTGGCGCTGACCACGACATCATCATTGAGCGCCGAGAGCAGGCTCTGCTGGTTCTCTCCCTGATCGCCGACTGTCTCATAAGCCATGATTAACAAAGCCTTGGCGTAAGGATCGAGCAGGCCGCGATGCTCTTCAAAGAGTTCGTCCGCATCCTCGCGAATATCTTCGCCTGATTGGGCTAAGACGTAGAGGAAAAAGGCCTGGCGGTTGGCTTCCCAGAAGAAGTTGATCTCATCCATGCGGTAAAGTTGACTCTCAACGTAGTTTTGACCGCGAGAAATCGTTAAATCACCGGTATCGTAACCGTTGGCTTCGGCTCTGGCCAGGGCCAGTAAGGCATAGGCAGAGAGCCAGGGATCGCTTTCCTCGGTCCTGCACCAGCCCCAACCGCCGCCACGTAGTTGCAACTCTTCAAGGCGGGCGATGTCATCAGGAATAAGGTTGGCGAGCTGCTCGGCCAACTCTTGCTCGTCCAAATCCAGCTGGTTGATCGCCTGGTCGGTGGCCAGGTTGGGCAGCAAGCGGTCGGTCAGGGTATAAGAACAAGCCGGGTCGATTTCGGTTTTTTCCACCACTTCCAAGGCGTCAACCAAGGCTGCGGCCAGCGATGGGCTGAGCTGCATATCCACCGAACCGCGGCTGAGATCGGCCGCTTCCGGCAGTAGAACCGCTTCCACACGCTGTCCTTCCTCGTCCAATTCGCCGGCCGTGCCCGTGAAGTCCTGGGCGTTGTAACGATAGACGGGGATCAGATTATCCGGCCCTTCTCCCAGAGGTGGTTTGCTGGCATCACGATATTCGCCACCCTGCACGCGGAAGGTCAGATCGGCGAAGGGCACATCCTCGACAAGGACCTCCCAGCGGACAAGCCGGCTGCCACCTGCGGGAACGTTTACCATTTGTTCTGCCTCACCAGTGAGAGAGACTCCCTCCGTTTCCAGTTCGACGGTGGCCTCAATATCCTCATTCGTGTTGTTATTGATCGCCGCGCCAAGCTGGATGATGTCTCCGGCGGTGAAGAAGCGCGGGGTGACCGGCCGGATCAGTAAAGGTAATGAGACGACAACATCGACTTCATTTTGGCCGACTTTGGTGTCCATAGTCACAGCCTTACTGCTCAGCCGCCAGGTGGTCAGGGTGTCCGGTAAGGGAATCTCTACGGTGGCTGTGCCATCAGCACCAGTTTGCACGCTGGCTTCCCAGTAGGCGGTATCCGGGAACTCGCCGCGCGCTTCATCTTCATCTTCACCGTTCAGGCGGGCAATGGCCGCTTCCTGGATACCATCACCACCGCCGCCACCCAGGCCACCCCCTTGCAAGGGGATTTCCGGTTCTAAACCTTCGCCGGAGACGAAAAGACCACTGCCCACCTGGCTGCGATACGGTTGGGGACTGTAAAACGCTTCCAGGATTGGTGGCGCGTTATCTTCTATTAAGGTTAACACGGCCAGATCCACCAGGGATAGGGAGAAGTCGGCTTCAACCGGGTTGCCCTCGTTGTCGGTGATCAAGATTTCGTAAACGGCTGTATCCCCTGGCTCGAACAACTCAGCCAGCGGCGTCAAGCGGACATCCAGGTTGAATTGATCCGGAGGTACGGTTAACTCGGTTACACCTAGGCGGATGTCGGCGTAAGGATTATCATCCGCCGGGCCGGTCGCCGGTTTGATAGCGACGACAGAAACAAAGACATTGGGTGCGAAATCGGACGTGATTGGCACCTCAATTACCGCGCTGCCGCCATCTAGGGTGATTACCCGCTGCTCCAGCAGGTTGCCGCGTTCGATGGTGAGCCAGGCGTTGACCTGCTCGTCAAAGGGGGATTGCACCAAAATTTGCGCCGTTTCTCCGACACTATACTCATCCTTATCCGGAACAAGATCCATTGACTTCTGTGTAGGATCGGTGCGCCAGCCGGCGAAATTTTCGTCAATGACCCATAGATAGGTGCTGCTGGTCTGCTGCCGCCCGGCAGAATCGGTCAATGTAGCCACAGCAATATAAGAGCCGCCATTTTCAGGAATGAAGGTTGCTTGCGCTTCGCCTTCGTCATTTGTTGTAACCTGGACGCGCTCCACTTCTTCATCAATCGGCTCCCACTCGGTGAAGTAGATGCCGAATTCGCTGTTGCGCTTGCGCTCCCATTCGCGGCGGTAAAAAACGACCTCCACCTCCTGGTTAGGCAAGGGATCGCCCGCCCAATCGACGGTGAGTAAATCAACAGAAGCTTCTTCGCCTGCGGCGGGCATGAAATCGGTTGGGCGTACGCCAACGTAGCCCTCGGCGCTGTGCATGATCACATCCGCGTTGGCCGTGACCGGGAAGTTGGTGATGTCCTGCACGGTCGCTTCTACCGTAATCTTGCGGCTGCCATCCTCTACATCTTGCAGGATATCGGCCGGAATGGTAATGACCAGGTTGCCGTTTTCATCGGTCTTGCCATTGCCATTGGTGAGGTACTGGCCAAAGGTGCCGCCACCACCACCGCCAAAAATACCAGGGTCGACGTAATTGAAGTCGGCTTGATCGGTAAAGGAATAGGGTTCCCCAGGAACATCAGGCTGGTAGGTGTCCTGGTAAATGGACCAGAATACCTCTAAATCAGCGGCCGATCCGCCAAAGAAGTAGGTGGCGTTCAAAGTGAAGTCCACGCTTTCACCACGATAGGTTTCTTCGACATCCGGAACCAGGGTCACCTGGAATTCCGGCGCGCGATATTCGGCCACGGTGAAGCTGCGCGATAAATCTAAATTCTCATCGAACAAAGTGAAGGCATAAGTGCCCAACTGCATCTCTTCGGGCAGTGTGTATTCACCGCTAAAGATGCCTTCAGAATTAACGGAGACGGATATGGTGTCTTGCAAACCGCTTTCTTCCTGGAAGAAGGTTTGAGGCCCAAGATTGAGGACCAGCTCTTGTTCTTCCGGCAGGGTATAACGGCCGAAATCACTGTCACGGAGGATACCCTTGAAGTGCACCGTATCGCCAGGACGGTAAATCGGCCGGTCAGTATACAGGTAGGCAAATTGGGGCAGCGGGTTGGAAAAACCGTAATTCAAGCCCAGGCGCCAGGGGCTGATCTCGCCGCTCCAGGTGCTGGAAGCCGCGCCAAACCCTTCTTCGCCAGGATCATTGCTGACAGCCAGGACGCCTTCTTGATAACCTTGAGGTGATTTGTAATCAAAGGCAGCAAAGCCACTGCTATCGGTACTTTCCGTACCAATCTCGACTCCCGCGCGGCTGTATAAGGTAATATTGTTGCCACCGGACGGTTCCCCGGTCTCGATGTCAGTGACCCATACATGTACTTCATCAGGCATTTCCTTAACGACCAGATTGGTGTCGCCGACGACGAGGGTGACCCGCTGATTTTGCCAGTAACGAGCATCCGTGTCTACTTCAGGAGCACGGACGGTCAGGAAGTAGACTCCGGGCGAGAGAGCGTCGCCATCGGCTAAAGAAATGGTGGTGCTGCCTACTTCATCGGCCGGTGTGTCCAGTGGTAGGGTCCAGGTGCGTTCGGGTGGAGGTAGAGGAACCTCATCACTGTTATATGGACTGATTAACAGATCAACCGGCAAATCCAAATCATATAGATTGACCGTCAATTCAGAAACATTGCGGTGCAAGACCTGCACATCGCTGGGGAAACTGGTGCTTATTTGGCTGAGTGGACTTATCAAGTTGAAGGAGACAACGGGTGCAAAACCAGGCGATTCAAATTCAAAGGAATAATCTTCACCCAGCGTGTTGCCGTAAATGTCGGCCGCACTGCCAGGCACTGTAATGACATATTGCGCATTCCGCTCCAGATCAAATTCAAGGTAAAGATTAAAAGAGGAATGCTCGGGACTGATTTCATCGATCCACTCGTTGTAATTGTAACGAACATCTTCCGGTTGGGGATTAATTTGAATCAGATCCTCCAATGTGGAGAAATCCATCGGCGAGGCGAATTCGATGCTCACACCTCTTTGCCAGGTGTCGGCCGTTGATCCATTTTCCGGTTGTGTACGGAGCACTGCCGGGAAGGGGAAGGTGGTAAAGCTGATTTCTTCAGCCTGATCGAGTCCGGCCTGGCCATTGGCCGATGTCGCCGACGAGGCGATCTGTAGTTCATAGAGCGTCTCTAGCTGCAAAGGTTCATCGGGGGTGAGAACCAGCAAGGTGTCGTTTTCCTGCCAATCGTAAGAAACAGAGGTGGCGGGATTTAATAATACGGCCGCTTCCGTACTGCTCTGGTCCATAGGCAGGCTGAAAGTGACGGAGATAGCCCGGGTTGGAGGCACCAGCGATGATCCGTCCGCGGGCAAGGTTTGCACGACACTGGGACTTTCCGTGCTGAACTGCCAGGTGAAGCTGTCCGGCAGCACGGCCCCGGTGACATCTGTCAAGCCCTCTTCGACTGTTATCTGATAGGTGGTTGCCCCGGCGAAGCCGGCCGGTCCCGGCTCAAAGCGATAGATGCTGGTAGAGACCCAGGTGCCTTCGCCTTCAACTTCGGGATCGATGGTCAAAGGCTGGGGCAGGTCGCTCTGCATGTCGCTGCTGACCAGGGGCACGACGGGACGGTTGAATACAACCGTGATCGCGCCATCTCCCTGGACATCATCGGTGCCATCGGCGGGAATGACCTGGTTTACTTGCAGGTCGTCGATGGTTTGCAGATTATACTCAACTGGCTGTTCCAAATTCAGGCCGTTTTGCGAACTGGCTTCGGCGCTGACACGTACCAGGTAATCCTGCCCTCTTTGCAGATCCTCACTAGGCATAAAGATGACGGTGTCTGCCCGCGGCCAATCGAAGCTGCCGGCAACTGCCGGTTCCATATCCCACGCTTCCTCCACTGATTCCTGATCCATCGGTTGGTCAAAACGAATGGCGATGGGGCTGTCCGGAGCCACTTCCTCGCCAGGAGCCGGGTTGCTGGCAATGGCTTGCGGAGGCCAGTCGATATCGGCCGGATTGATGGCTGTCGCCGGTTCACCCTGATCCGGTTCATCGGGTGTCACCGGGGGTTCGCTGGTAGCTGCCGGCTCTTCGGCTGCTTCCTGGGCGTCTTCGGCCGCGTCGACAGGTGCTGTTGCTGTCGTGTCAACGGCCTGCGTCGGTTCGGCCGTTGGCACGGCCTCATCTTGCCTTTGGCAGGCAGTTACAATGGTTAACAACAAAATAACCAGAACAATCAAATGAATCAAATGAGATTTACGCATTTCTTTATTTGCTCCAGAAACAAATTGATATGTTTGTAAAATCAATCCCGAATTTTCTAAAAATCATACGATGGCCAATAAATGTCAGTTTCCGGGACAGGACTGAAGTTATTAAAAGCTCGTAGGACACAAAACGCGGCAACTTAAGGTGCAAAACCCGGTTTTCGCCAAAATCAGATGGTAAAACCGGGTTCTTTAAATCAAAAACTTGTTCCATCCTTCATCATATCGGACCAATCTGCAAAATTCAAGATTTAGGAGCCAATCGTCATCTTCAAATGCGAGTCGTCCAGGTTGCGCAGGTTACAAGGATACCTTTGCCTCTTAAATTATAAACGAAGAATGGTGTGAGAAGGTTCCAGGAAAAGAAGAATTGGTGTTAAATCGGGTACAATAGGAGGTATGCAGCAGGATGAAAAGTGGATGAAGCTGGCTCTGGCAGAAGCGGAAAAGGCGGCTGAATTGGGGGAGGTTCCCGTAGGTGCAGTGGCCGTTCTCGACGGCCAGATCATTGGTTCCGGGTTCAATCGTAAAGAGCAAGATCAGGACCCGACAGCCCACGCGGAAATGATCGCCTTACGGGAAGCGGCCGCTTTTTTAGACAATTGGCGGCTCATTGGAGTTACGTTATACTGTACGCTTGAACCCTGCCCGATGTGCGCCGGGGCGATGCTCCAGGCCCGGCTGGGACGGTTGGTTTACGGTGCAGCGGACACCCGCTTCGGGGCAGATGGCACGATTGTTGATGTGCTTGACGCGCCCCCTTTTAACCACCGGGTAGATGTAACCCGTGGGGTGATGGCAGGTGAGGCCGGCGCTTTGCTTCAGCAGTTTTTTAAAGAGTTACGAAAATCTACATAAGGAGAGGTGCCGGAGTGGTTTATCGGGGCGCTCTCGAAAAGCGTTGTGGCTTTATCGGTCACCGTGGGTTCGAATCCCACCCTCTCCGCCTCCGGGACATCCGCCAGGATGTCCTATTTTTTTACCGGGTGGCAGTCATTTCTGAAGCGACTGTCACCTTCGTTTGAGGTGGGCTAAATTACAGTTGGTGGGAAAACGGCCGTGATAAAATGCGTCTGAAAATCCACAGATAGCATAGATGACACAGATTTTTGTTTGTCCATTTGCGGAGTTTGTGGATGGGTTATTTTATGGGGAAGCGGTGAAATCTGTGGAAAATATGTCGAAAAATAATTCATCAAGAAAAAGAGTCAGCAAAAAACAACAGCGATTGGAGAACCAGAAAAAGGCCCAGCGCTTAAAGAAAATTCGCATAGTGGGTATTGCTCTCATTGTGATTCTCGCCGGAACCGCCCTTGTTTTCTGGCGTAACGCTGGACGGGTGCCGGCCGATGAGGCGGCGGCTTTGGTTTCGCCTAATCGTATAGGTCCAGAAGATGCCCCCGTGCAAATTGTCGAATTCGGCGATTTCGGCTGCCACGCTTGCCGTGCCTGGCACAATGCGGGGATAAAGGAGCAGCTTCTGGCCGATTTCGGCGACCAAATTAGCCTTGAGTTTCGCCATTTTCCGGTGATCACTGCCCAATCCCCACAGGCGGCCGAAGCGGGGCAGTGCGCAGCCGAGCAGGGCGCTTTTTGGGAATATCATGATTATATTTATGAACAGACGCCCGAAGGTGCGCTCAGCCGGGATGATTTACGCCGCTACGCTGCGGCGGTTGGCCTGGATGAGGCGCAGTTCGATGATTGTTTAAGCTCCGGCCGATTTGAAGAATTGGTGCGTCGTGATATGCGTGCGGCTCAAGAAGCGGGGGCGCGGGGCACGCCCACGTTTTTAATCAACGGACAGCAAGCATTTCCCAGCTACGAATCGATGTCAGCAACGATCAATGCTATCCTCCAAGGATGATTCTTTAGAAACCGGATTCCTGTTTTGTAATTATTTGGAAATCATGCAAAATTAATGACGGTTATTTGGCAAAAACTGATTTTCAATCACCGACAAAACAGAGAGGGATCTTTATGAATGCACAGCTCGTTGATTTTCGTAATGCCATAGATGATTTCATGGAACATCATCCGCAGTCTCCTTTGACCGGGGAGCAGAGGGATGAGTTTAAAACCTTAAATTATTACGAAGAAAATAAAAATCTGATCATGGAAGTTGAAGTTGAGCGTTTTTCAGATGATGAGCCGCTGATCGAAATGACGACCAACACCGGCGATATCCAATTCTACCGCCGCTGGGGCCAATTCTCATTTGATGTCGCTGATGAAGAGGCGGCCCTGGTCATCTACAGTGATGAACACGGACATGAATTTTTCATCCCCTTCCGCGATTCAACCAATGGCCATGAAACCTATGGGGCGGGCCGCTATCTGGACAACCAGCGGCCGGGCGTGCAGCGCATTGGTGAGAACCAGTTTGAGATCGATTTCAACTACGCCTACAACCCATACTGTGCCTATAATTCAGCATATAGTTGTCCTCTCCCGCCGCGAGAGAATTGGCTGAATGTGCCGATTGAGGCTGGGGAGAAGGATTTTGGTTAGATGAATTTTTACATTGCCACAATAGGTTCGACGATCCACTTGCCATCAGGACCGGTGAGGCAGGAGCCAGCATTGGCCAAAATGGGGGGCATCCCTCTAAAATCTCCTCAAGATGAGGGGGTATGTGATGGGAAATCTTCGCGGCGCATGAGACCGGAGACGGAGAGGACATAGGAGCTACCTTCTTTGGCCATAAAGCGCGTGATATCGTAGATGTTTCTCACACCACCAGGCCAGGTGGCGATATACAGATCTTCGCCCAGGGCATATAGGGTTGCACGGGGAAGGGGCATCCAATTTTCCCAACAGTTTAAGCCACCTACTGTAAAGGCATCTAAGCGATGGATGCGTAAGCCATGGCCATCACCAATAGACCAGGTGAGGTGAGCCGTTCTTCAAAGGTGGGCATCAGTTTGTGGTGGACGGAGCCGATTTGACCCTGGGAATTGATGTACACCAGGGAGAAGTAGAGGCTGTGTCCTCCGCGATCGGACGGCCGTTCAACACAACCAATAAACATAGCAATCTGATTAGCAGCAGCAACGGCCGTCAGCGGATCGAGGTGCCTGGCCTCAATTTGCACCGCTTGTTGCATATAGTAGACATGGAGTTCCTTTTGCACAGGTGAATTAAAACCCGCGCCATCTATGCGTTCAATCCAAAAGGGGTAGCCGGGGATGAGCGCTTCGCTGAAAGCGACAGAAGAATGATGATGGCCTTTAAATTTATGAAAACGTGGAAATTAAAGAGATTGTAGATGAAAAAATAAACCGCCGGCTGCCAACCGTGCTCTGAAAGAATTGATCTTGTCTCAGCCATTGACAAATGCAATGGCTGACGATTGCCTTAATAACTCAATACTTAGCTGCTCATAGAACTCTCATCAAAGGGATTTCCTGATGCATTATTTTTCGTAATATCGTCCAATTTGCCGATTTTTTTTAGCCCACCATAAGTGTATTTAGGTGGTTGTTTTCTGGCATCTTTTTTATTTTGATTCTTCATTGTGAGCTCCATTTATCTACGTTTGCACCAATTATAGTCATTAGCTACATGAATTTCAAGTGAATTGGGTTTGGTTATAGGGCTGAATTATGAGTAAAGTAACGCTTCAAAATCAGTCAGCAGAGCTTCACTTAGGCGAGCCAGGGAATCAAGTCGCCGGCCATGAACGATCTCCCTAATGGGAAGCGCAGCGGCCGTGCGGCTTAAAAAGGTAAAGTCACGCGCTTGATCGCTACCGTGGAGGACATAATGGGGATAAACATTCCCGATTAGGCTCAGTAATCCTGACGCTGGTGATTGCTGATTTATGAAAAGAGATGTTTCCTCCGCGACCGGTTGGAGGAGGTAAATAGCAGAAAGTTGGCAGGGTTGGGGCTGGAATCGCCAAGGGCCAGGACCCTCGTTCAGGGTCAAATTGATATACCGCTTGCGCGATTGAGACAAAATTGGGATTAATTCCTGGCCGACCAGTTCGGGTAATGCGGCGATTGTGTTGGGCCATAAACGAAGGCGTGGATAACCGGGGGACACAAAATAGTTGCCGTCGATCGCCTTCAATGGGGCGATATCATCAGCGATCACAGAATAACCTTGTCCGGCCAGGAAGGCAACAAGGGTAGATTTTCCTGCCCCTTTTGGACCGATGATGGCCACAGCACGGCCGTCAACCTCGACGACACCGGCATGCAGGCAAGTGACCTGTCGCAAGCGTAAGATACAACCGATAACCGGACCCAATAAATAAGTGACCATATCTGAATAGGAGAGGTTCGCGGTGCGGATGATCCTTGCTTCGGTTCCCCTGGCGTTAATATGAAACAAGGCATAGCCCTGGCCATCATTGTATTCGATCCCAAGGGTGGCGGACGGATCGTGATCATTGCGCCACACTTTTAAAAAAGGTTTTTCATTCGGGGTATGGCCCGGACTGTGATGGAGTTCAATGACCTGTGGCGGTTGGGGAGAGGAAAGCGATTCCTCACTGAACGCCAATTGCAAGTCGGCCGGTTCCGGTTGGGATGCACTAATTAGGTGGGGTACGGGCTGGTTGGTGCGTACCAGTAAACCATAAAGATGGTAAAACCAGGTAGGGCTTTTTTCACGGGCTGATGTCATAGAATCAAATACTGGGGAAATTTTGATGCTTTTTTAAGATCTTCCATTCCAGGTTGCCTAAATCGGTGCGCCAACGCTCTTCTAAAACGGCCGCATATTGGCGGGTCAGCTCTTCAATTTGTTCGCCTGGTGCTGTTGTCGTTGCTTGTAGGGGAGGCAGGAATTCAATAGTCACGTGGCCATTCGTGGCCATGGTGGGGAAAACAGGGACCAACAATGCATTGGTGCGCACGGCGAGTTCAGCGACTCCGGGACGGAAGGGACGAATACGGCCGTGAAAGGGAATCCGCCAGCCGCCATGGCCTTCAACATCATCGGAGAAGATCATGCAGATTCCTCCATGGTCAAGAAATTTCTGCGCGTGATAGATTTGGGCGGAACGAACGGCAGTGCGTGAGATTTCTTGACCGTGATTGACCGCGCTCGCCAGGTCGGTAAGCCCGCTCTCTTTTAATTCGTCGGGACGGGAATTACCAACGACCATAATTTCGTTTCCCTGGAATATTGGCAATTGGGATAACAAGCGCTTCAAACGGGTGTGGTGCGTTGCCAGGATAATTCCCCAGCCTTGCGACCTGATATTTGCAATAACATTAGCTCCCTTAATTGTTAACCATTGCTCTCCTTGGCCAGGGCGGGATAATACACGGACCCGCCAACCATACCAAATATTGGTCATCAAACTTTGAGCGATAACGACCTCGGGATCCAGATCTGGGGCACAAATAGGGATGCAATCTTGCAGCAGCTTAATTTCTGGAGCAAAATATTTTTTTTGCCACACTTCATTGTTTACCAATTGGCGTAGTATCCTGGTTCCCGTTTTATAAGATAAGGTCCATTGCCTGTATGTTGGACCTTGGGTTATAAACCGTCGTTTAATACGCGATATCCAGGGGGGGCGATTTGCTATCATGTTCTCCCCTGATGATGGGACAGGGATTTCAATTGGGTCGGCCGTAACCCCATCATGTTCATAGATAAGTTGGGCAAGATAAGCAACCGTCGGCTTCTGGACCAATATCTGAACAGGTATGGTCATACCAAATCGATCTTCAATATGATTTAAGATTTGCACGAGAGTTAAGGAATCTACCCCTTGATCGAAAACATTGATCTGTGCCTTTAATTGATCTTTTCCACCAATGGTTGAAAAAATTCTCAGAATAAGCGATTCAATTTCTGGCAAGGAAAGGGCGCTTATGTTTTTTACTACACCATTTTGGGGGATGGGGGTGCTATTCACTTTTTGTAAATATTTATTACGGGTAGCGCGGCGGGAAATCTTTCCGCTGGTGGTAAGAACTACTGAGCCCGGGGGCAGAAAACACACATTGGCTAAGAATACATCCAATTCATCTTGAACAGAGCGGCGAATCTTGGCCTCGAGAGCATTTTTGGTTCCCTGGTCGATCTCCTGCCGGATTTCGCAAACGATGACCGGCAGTTCAGTGCCCAGTTCCGGGTCATAAATCCCAAACGCGGCCGATAACCGCCCAATTTGGCCCAGGACCTTTCGGCCAATTCTTTCGATAAATTGGGGCTGAATATTGCGCCCACCGACGATGATCAAATCCTTGAGACGGTCGACCACATATAGCTCACCGCCGGAGATCAAACCGAGATCTCCGGTATGAAACCAGCACCCTCGTTGGGCTTGAGCTGTGAATTCGGGTCGCTGGAAATAATTGCTAAATAGAGATGTGCCACGAATGATGATTTCCCCCAAATGGTCTTCCGGAAGATGGCGATCATCGGTCCCGGCGATGGCAACTTCAACACCTGGTAAAGGAATTCCGCAGCTTATAATGTTAACGGCATCCGGGTGATCGGTAGCTAATTTTTGAACGGGCTGATCTTTCAGCAAGGAGAATTGGGAAAACCAATCGACCCTTATAACCTCATCGACTGGTGAAAGGGTGATACATACCACATTTTCGGCCATGCCATAGCCGGCCATCAAGGCTGTGGCTTGTAAACCGCAAGGCTGAAAACGGGTTAAAAAGGTCTCCATCGTTTCTGGTTGGATGGGTTCGCCGCCGCAACCCAAGGTAATTAACGTTTCTAAATTATAATTACTTAGTTCTTCGTCGTCGATGTACTTGTTGCAATGAGCAAAACCGAAATTAGGCATCCAACTCATAGTACCCCGGTAGTGGGTGATCAATTGCAGGAGCAGGCCGGGATTGCGCACCCAGTCTGCCGGAGATACGGTGATCGATTTCCCACCAACAGCCAGAGGTAACAAGAGTTCTGTTACCAAGCCCATATCATGGTAAAAGGGCAGCCAGCCCACATTAATACTTTCCGCCATGAATGGCAATTTGGCAGAGAGGGCGGCGATATTATTCATTATTGCCCGATGGGAAAGGCAGACGCCGTTAGGCTTGTCGGTGGTGCCGCTGCTGAACTGGATATAGGCGATGTCCTCCGCTTGAGCCGGGTAGGGTGTCATTTGCATTTTGAATCGAGACGGCCGATCATCCTCGTCCAACGTTAGGATTCGAAGTGAATCCTGAATCGCTGGGGCGAGCAACGGATGATGGATTTCAGCCGTAGTGACAATGGCATCCACCCCAGCCCAACTGACCAACTGTTGCAGCCTCTCTAGAAATACCCTCCGCTCCCTAAAAACCGTTGGGTAGGGGAAAATAGTAGGAATGGCACCACAAAACATGGCCCCTAAAAAAGCGACAACAAGATCATAAGAATGGGGAAAAACCAGGAGCAAAAGTTGGCCTGGTTTAATTCCCTGCTCATGAAACAAATGTCCATAGTGCAGCATATCTTTTTGGACCTGGCGGTAGGTATATGTTTGTGGCCTGAGTTGATCATCGACAAAAACCAGGACTTCATGATCGGGATTAGCTTGTGCCCAATGGTTAATTTTTTGCGGTAGGTTGATGACCTTGTCCTTGAGTGGCTGATCTTTGGAAATCAGGGACTGCATTTTAGGGAAAATATGTTTGCAAAAACAGACCGGTTTTGATGCCCCAGAAAACAGTTTGTAAATCCGTCCAAACGTCTCTAGGATTCTTCATTTTGTTGATATAAAACTCTTGCCTCTTTATCTTCTGCCAGGTTGACCAGATATGGGGCCAATCAAGATAAAATTGTACCTGTTCATCTTTTTGGAAGCGAAGCAGGGTGTTTTCAATAATGCCGGACTCGTTGCGGACACGGGCTACTATATCGGAACTTTGCATGCCGCGCCTTTTATTGCCGATGACTTCATTGGGAAGGAGACCTTGCATGGCCAAACGGATGAGGCGGCGTTCGCCACCCGTTTTTCCGCTATAAATGTGGTCGGGAACGGCGAGGGTATATTCGATCACGTCGACATGCCCCGTGGGATCGCGCCTCTCTATACCGTAAGCGCCGCAAAATTCGGCCGACATGGCATCCAGGATATTGCAGCCCGGCAATAGGATATTAGTACGGATAACAAGCGGGGCACGCCAATGGATGATGTACTGATTATGTTTTTCTTGGGCAAACATTTCCAGTAGATGGATGCGGGTGGCAAATTCAGGATTGACGCTATTTTCTTGGAGAATTGTTTTTTGAAGGCGCTTAATTTGTCTCTGTTGGGGAAAGCCTGGAAATAAAGGGAAAAAGAGATGGTACTTTAAGGCTGCTATCCATCTCTTTTGGCGTAAGTAATGGGCGAGTCCCACCGAGGATGGCAGCCCACCCCAGGAGATGGTGGCATTGCCTAGTCGGCCGCTCAATAGCGTGCCAATCTCTTGCTCCCGTGCCATGTCCCACATCTGGTGCAACCAATGCATATTCAAGGGGGTAAATAAGGGACCGGGATAACCATCAAGCGATTTTTGAATCGACTCCAGTAGACCTATATTTTTGGAATCGATGAATTGGAGGTCGATATTGCCTACGTACGCGGCTGTTTTTTCCACATATGGTTTTTCCGTGACCCGCTTGGTACCCAGGGTTAACACATCATCAAAAGCGGGAATCCAGGAAAAGGCGTGCAATGTCTGATTCCTCTCTTGTAAAGCCGGGGCGGCAAAAGCGGCAACGGCCGTCGAATCAAGACCGCCACTGAGCGAAATGCCCACCTCGCGGTGACTGCGAGTCTGGCTGACCACGGCACGTTGTAATACCTCTTTCAGACCTGCCGCATAATCTTCTTCGTTTTTTAGCTGCAATAGAGGCAGATTTTCGGGATACCAATAGCGCTCGATATCCAAGGATGTGGGCGAAACGCGCAGCGTATGCGCGGATAATAAATGGAGTATCCCTTGATGGTGGGTACGCTGCGGTTCACCGCGAATATATATCATTGTCTGCCCTAAACGCAGTTCGTCCAACACTTTTGGAATCTGGTGCAGGGTCAATAAGGCGTGGATAGAGGAAGCAAAGGCGAAAAACTGGGCACAGTCATAATAGTATAGGGAGGTCGTGCCGTGGTGGTCGCGAGCCAGGAAGAGACTTTTTTTCTTCGGCTCCCAGATGGCGAAGGCATAATCGCCCAAAATATGTTGAGGGCAGGAATCGCCCCATTTCTCATAAGCCAAAGATATGAGTTCGCTGTCGGGTGTGGCTGCTCTTTGGGGATGGGGAATGGCCAGTTTGCTGAAAAGGGTTTCGCGGTTGTCGATTCGTGCGGCGGCGGTGATGACCATGGGCTTGTTGGCAATGTAACGCGGTAGCTTCTCATTAAGCGCCTGCGGGGTGTTAAAAAGCATCATCTGCCCCAAGCCAATTGGACCATCATACCAGATTGCATGGCCGTCCGGACCCCAACTGAGCATCGCATTTTGCATCCGTGACAGGTGAACGGGATCAACGGGTTGGTTATCTTTGTGGACTATGCTAAATATTGCGCGTGGCCAGATGGGCCGCCTCTTGCATTTCCTCCAGTACAGATTGCGCCACTCTATTGTCAAGCAATGGTTTCGCTAGCTTTTCACTCTGGACT
>JANQGC010000109.1 GCA_028277515.1 Anaerolineae bacterium | reverse complement strand
AGGTAATCGTTGGTGTGTTTGATGGTGTGGGCGTCAGGGTGGCCGTCGGCGTGATCGTTGGTGTGGGTGTCAGGGTTGGCGTTAATGTCGCCGTGGGCGTGATCGTTGGTGTAGGGGTCATGGTTGGCGTTTGGGTCATCGTCGGCGCCGGCGTGTTCGATGGCATGATCGTTATCGTTGGTGTTGCGGTTTGAGATGGCGTGGGTGTTGCCGTGTTGGTAGATGTTGGCGTGCTGGTTGGAGAGGCGGTCAGTGTTATTGTCGGTGAGGCTGTTTGGGTGACGGTGGAATGGAGAAAGGCAGTGGCGGTAGCGGTTGATGTGGGGGTGCTGGTTGCCGCACCCTGGTTATCTTTCTGGCCGATCAGAATAGGAAGAAAGGCGTTGGATAAATCTTGAGCGTGCGCGCCTGGAGATGAGCGATTGACGAGCAACAACTCGCCGTATACCAGGGTGACAATAAGGAGAAAAATGAGTATAGCCAGGATAGGGGCAAATTTGTTTGGTTTCATGATCGCGACTGTCCTCTTACATTATCCATATATTTATGGTGATTAGCTCCCTTGTCATCCCTTAGTTTGTCGATTTAGCCCGTATGATAGGACTTTTTCCTATTGAAAATTTTGGTGTATAACCCCGACAATGATAATCATTATACGGCCGATCCGCAAAAGTGTTGGGTTTTTCTTCAGTAAGGATTCCTTAGGAAACGTAAGATGTCCCCCGGTTGATTGCATCAAATTCATGTAGTCAGGGTATTTTCCTTGTTGATTATGATACGGAGCAGTTTGTTGGGGCGACTGTTTTTGGCATCGGTGGTGACGAAATTGTGAGATTGAGATAGAGATTGTGATGTTTTTAAGGAGAA
This sequence comes from Anaerolineae bacterium, assembly GCA_028277515.1. The sequence goes on along the minus strand of JANQGC010000109.1, from coordinate 4,793 downwards.
TGGTTGTATGAGCGAGATGGTTACGCAACTTTATCCATTGCCTGCGGCGGAACGGCCGCTGCAAGGGCTTTACCTGGCTCATGATTTGCGCCGCTTCGGGAAGGAGTCGGGCAAGCCTTATATTTACACTAATTTTGTGGTCAGTATCGACGGCCGGATCGCCATCCCCCACCCTGAAAAGGATGGCATGAAGGTTCCTAAGGCTACGGCCAACGACCGTGACTGGCGTCTGTTCCAGGAACTGGCGGCGCAGGCTGATTTGATTATCAGCAGTGGGCGCTATTTGCGTGATTGGGCAGACGGCCGTGCGCAGGAAATTCTAGAAGTGGATGATCCGCGCTACGCCGACCTGCGCGATTGGCGCAAGGAGCGTGGGTTAAAAGAGCATCCGGACATCGCCATCATCAGCCGCAGTTTGAATTTTCCGGTTCCCGATGTGCTGATGGCCGGGGGACGTGAGGTGGTTATTTTCACCACGGAAGATGCCGACCCGGATCGCGTGGCTGAATTGAAGTCGAAGCCCTGCAAGGTTGTTGAAGCCGGGGAGAATGGTGTTGACGGCCGGTTGATGGCCGGGCGCATGGGTGAATTAGGCTATCGCACGGTTTATTCAGCGACGGGGCCGAAGGTTTCACACCTGCTGCTTAAGGGCAAGGTGCTTGACCGGTTCTATTTGACCCATGCAAATCGCCTGCTGGGCGGCAAGCCTTTTTCGTCGGTTGTGGAGGGGGAATTGCTGCAGCCGGCGCAGGATTTGACATTGAATGCAATCTACTGGGACAGCGCGGCTCTGAACGGGTTGGGGCAGTTGTTTGTGTCGTATGATGTCGTAACATAATTTGCCTGATTTGTGCCGAAAGCAATTTTGGCATATTTCTGGATGGTTGTTCCTGGATAACTCAGGGGACCTGAGAGAACTACAAACGTGAAGTTAATTAGGGGCGCTCGTAAAGTAAAACTGCGAAATATATCATATGATCGCTTGGGCCAGGTGGAAGAGTAGCGGTCGCAGAAGGTGGTGGAGGAGTGGCTGTAGCGGTAGGTGGTGCAGAAGTGGCCGAAGCAGTAGATGGTGGGGAGGTAGAGGTGATGGTTGGGGTAGGTGGCAGGCTACTATCGAACTGGACATCAGAACAGGCGTAAAAGGCTTCATCGCTGTCATCACGTTGCCAGATATTGTAGATAACATGTTTACCGCTTTTATTTTGCGGTAAGGGACATGTCATTTTGTAACGGCCGTTTTGCAATGTCACACTGGTGATCCTGCAAAATGGTTCGTTTTCCAGGTCTGACCATTTAAGCGGCTGCAGAGGATCGTAACCGTCTTTGGTTACATAAAACTCAAAATAGGCGGTGCTGTGGGGTGCCGTTGCATAATAAACAAACTCATAATTGCCGTTGGCATCACCTGTCATCGTTTGGGTAGGCCAATCATCTCGCGCGAGATCAAGCCCTTTATATTTTTCATTGCCTGCGCTGCACAGTTGTCCATCAGGAATGATGGCCCGATGATTACCACCGGCCAGCCGATTTACAGCGTTCCAGTCATAAAGCGGCTGCTTGCCACCCACAGCAACAACGGCCTGACAGGCGGCTGACTGCGGGTTTTCCGGTCCCTCTAAATAACAGTTATAGACGCGGCTAATAGGTGTTTCAATTGAACCGTGTGCTAACGCTTGTTGAATAATGAGTATGCCGGCAGCAATAACAAGAATGCTGACGGCAACAAGCCACCGTTGTTTTTTCAATAAAGCCATTTGTTTTCCTCTTCCACCCCTAAATTAACATCATGCCAACGGCCGTGCGAATAACCTTATCAGCTACCCATCATTTCATACTATTCCTATTACTCTTTTTTCCGGTATAATCGCCATATTATTGGCGACTTTTATAAGGTACCTGTCATTTAACTGTGACATGCGCCGGCAAGGAGGTTTACCATGCTTGTTAATCGTATCATTGGCGCGTTAACGTTCCGCAAGGGCGTTTATGCTGAAGTTGAAAACGACCCTTCATTTACCTCAACTGCCTGGATCCTTGTGGTTGTGATCGCTTTTCTAAATCAGATTGGCGCACAAGCACAAGCTGGGAGTATTGTTAACTGGCTGGTTGGTGCGGTCATCGGCACCATTGTTGCTGTGATTGGTTTTGCCGTTGCTGCGTTCGTTGTCAACTGGGCCGGGCGCACGTTTTATGACGCCGAGGTCACGTTTGAGGAACTGGTGCGCACGCTGGGCCTGGCTTACGTGTGGCAGGCAGTCGGACTTCTCGGAATTCTGGGAGCGATATCTGCCGTGCTTACATGTGTCATTGCCCCAGTGCTGCTTATCGCTTTCATTTTACTGATTGTTGCCTGGTTTGTTGCCGCGAAAGAAGCGCTCGATCTGAGCTGGGGACAAACGATCGTTACAGTCGTGGCCGGCTGGCTGGCCTTGTTTGTGATCACGGCCATCGGTGCAGCCATTATTGGTTTGCTGGGTTTTGGCGCGTCGGCCGTTGGGGGCGCGTTGGGCCTCTAAGTACCAACAAGAAAGTATTGTTGCATATGTCATGCCGAGCTTGTCGAGGCATCTTATGCATCATTATGTTGAGAACGCTAAGATCCTTCACTCCGCAAGCTGCGTTCAGGATGACAAACTGGTATTTCTTTCCTCATAGAACAGAAACCGAAAGCTGGCTAAAAACACCTGCTGAAATTAGAGATTTAGGGGGTACAATCTTTGGTAATCGCCGTTACGATACAGTCTTTGTAAGCCACAATAGTGCGCCATCTTTCTATGCCACCAGGGGATATCGTGGCCCGTTAAGGGTCTAATTTGTTATCCAGGAATGAATGAATTTGTATTAAATTGGCACTGGCAGCATAATTGGACCTTGTGTCGGCCGCACCGGCGTTCCCGCTAAACTGGTTGCACAATTTATTTAAGGAAGCAGATGGCCTGGATATACGGCCGTGATGCTGCATGAATGATCGGGCTAAGAGTGCGACTTGGCTCCAGTAAGTCAAGGAGACTTTTAGTGAATTTTCAAGATTTCAACCTTGACCCGCGCCTGATGGCCGGGATCAAGGAATCGGGTTGGCTGGAGCCGACCCCCATCCAGGAACAAGCGATCCCCCATGTGTTGGATGGCGGTGACCTGATGGGCCTGGCCCAGACCGGCACGGGAAAAACGGCCGCTTTTGCCTTGCCCATCTTGCAGCGCCTGACCCAGGGTAAGCTGCGTCAAACCCGTGCTCTGATTGTCGCCCCCACCCGCGAACTGGCGGAGCAGATCCACCAGACCTTTGTTGATCTCGGCCGCCATACACGCGTACGCAGCACGGCCGTTTACGGCGGTGTGGGCAAAGGGAAGCAGATTAAAGCATTAGCGCGCGGCGTTGAAGTTGTCGTGGCCTGTCCGGGGCGGCTGCTGGATTTGGCCGGCGAAGGGTATATCAATTTTTCCCATATTGAGGTGTTGGTCCTTGATGAGGCTGACCGTATGTGTGACATGGGTTTTCTGCCGGATATCAAGCGCATCCTCAAGCTGCTGCCCAAGCGACGACAGACGCTCTTCTTCTCGGCGACCATGCCTCCTGATAATCGCCGGCTTTCGCAACAGATCTTAAAAGATCCGATCACCGTTCAGATTGGGATGATTGCTCCGGCGAAGACGGTTTCTCATGCCTTGTATCCGGTGACCAACAAAATGAAAAAGAATCTGCTGCTGGCCATGTTGGATCAAACGTCGACGGGGCGGGTATTGGTTTTCACGCGCACCAAACGGCGTGCTCGTTTCCTGGCGCGTGACCTGGAGAAGAAGGGGCATCGTGCTTCTGCTTTGCAGGGCAATATGTCACAAAATAAAAGGCAGAAGGCGATTGATGGCTTCCGTAATGGCAAGTATGACATCCTGGTGGCGACGGATATTGCCGCAAGGGGCATTGACGTGGCCGATATTTCTCATGTGATCAATTATGATATGCCGGACACGGTGGATGCTTATACGCACCGCATCGGCCGCACAGGTCGTGCGGAGGAATCCGGCAAAGCATTTACTTTCGCGACGCCGGAGGATGTGGGCTTGAAACGGGATATTGAGCGGACGTTGGGCAAACCGATTGAACAGCGCCGCCTGGCTGAATTTAATTATGGCGACTTTAACCCGGATACGGCGCTGCAATCCAACAATGGCAATGGCCGGCGCAAAGGCTATTCTGGGAAGCGGGGTGGTAACGGCCGAAACCGGTCCGGAAGGAATGGTTACCGGTCGCGAAAATACGGCCGGCGTTCCAATTCAAGTCGTTAGATCTAAACAGGCGCAATGGTTAATAAGGGTTGATTAGATTGCACTATTAACTATTGTATTATCTAAAATTTGACAACTTTTTGTTAAATGGTTTCCCTATATATCAAGTGAAAAGTTGTCAAATTTCTGTGCAATTGTTTTCTAATTCATAATGTGACGGTCACTTTTTACTTCTACCAAGAGAGATCGTGGCGATTTAAGTGACAGTCACTTATTTGCAAATGCGGGCGTCTAATACAAATCGCTGCAACGCTTCGGCCACCCCGCCCTCGTCATGATGGCCGACAACAACATCGGCTGCCTCACGCACCTGAGGCCCGGCGCTGCCCATAGCCACGCCGATTCCGGCCAGCCGCAGCATTTCGATGTCGTTTTCTCCGTCCCCAATGGCCAATACGGACCGGGGATCGATTCCCATATGATCGAGCAGCCATTGCAGACCTTTGCCCTTGCTAATATCCGGGGGGATGATTTCCAGGTATTCAGGCACGGCCTGGAGGATG
>JANQGC010000061.1 GCA_028277515.1 Anaerolineae bacterium | reverse complement strand
TTTTACGCTCGCTTGCCCAAAAAGAGCATACGATCATTTTTATCACGCACAAACTGCATGAAATCATGGCCGTCTCTGATCGGGTGACTGTGATGCGTGACGGCAAGGCAATCGCTACCTTAGAGACAGAACGCACAACACCCAGCGAGTTGGCCATGATGATGGTCGGCCGCGAAGTCATCTTCCAGGTTGATAAGCAACCCCAAAATCGGGGTGAATGTCTTCTAAAAATAACGGACTTAACCGTAGAAGACGAAAGCGGATTTCCCAAAGTGCGCGACGCGAATTTAAATGTATACGCTGGCGAAATTGTGGGTCTGGCCGGTGTGGACGGCAATGGCCAATCGGAATTAGCCGAAGCCCTGATGAACCTGCGACCTATTGCGCAAGGTTCGATAGTGGCTAACGGTCACGATGTAACCCATGCCTCCGTTGCCGGGCATCGCATGGCCGGAATGGCATATATTCCGGCCGATCGTCGCAAGGTAGGCTCGGTCAACGATTTGAGCATCGCCAAAAATGCGATCCTCGGTAACCTGCAGCCCTTCACCAGCATCGGCAGCCTGTTGGTCAATGACCAAAAAGTAAAAAATCACGCTCAAGCCCTCATTGAACGGTTTGACGTGCGGCCGCCCAATATTGACCTGGATGCGGGCAATTTATCGGGAGGTAATTTGCAAAAAGTGGTCCTGGGTCGAGAGGTGATGCACCAACCCCGTATCTTGATTGTCGAACAACCTACCCGCGGGTTGGACGTTGGGGCTACGGAGTTTGTGCGCCGCCAACTACTAAATGAGCGTGAACAGGGAACGGCGATTTTTCTTATTTCAGCAGAATTGGAAGAAATTTTGGCGCTTAGTGATCGTATTGCCGTCATTTATCAGGGAGAAATTATGGGGCTTGTAAATGCCGGTACCGTTAAAGTCGAAACAATTGGATTAATGATGGGCGGCACCCGATCCACAGATCTTACACTGGAAGCCCACAATGGATAAGATCCCTTTTCTGAAAAAACGACAACGACCTAATGAATCCGGTTCTGTCACGATTCTTGTGACTGTATTTTCTATTGTCCTGGCTTTATTGCTGGGCAGCCTTCTCTTTATTCCCTTTGGGGTTAACCCGCTTGAAGCATACATTAATATGGCTGAACTGAGCTTCGGATCAATCAATGGCATTGGCTTCACGCTTGTAAAGGCAGTGCCGCTTATCTTTATTGGCCTGGGAACAATTTTCGCCTGGCGTTCCGGTTTTTTCTATCTTGGTTTTGAAGGAACGTTACTCATCGGTGCTGCGGCCGCTGTGTGGCTAGCCCTTTTAATCGGACCTGAGGGGACCATCGGTCTCTTACCGCGTCCCCTTTTTTTCCTATTAGTCACGCTGGTAAGTTTTGCCGCCGGGGGAATTTGGGCCGGAATTGTCGGCATTATGCGTGGCAAATTTGGCGGCAACGAGGTCATCGTCTCGCTCATGATGAATTTTATGGCCTTATTGCTGGTCAACTACCTCGTCTCAGGACCTCTGCGCGCCCCGGGCGATCTGCCACAAACACCGCGAATCCCGGAAGAAACAATTCTATCCTTCGTCATTCCCAACACACGTGCTCATTCCGGTATTTTTCTGGCCATTGGTGTAGCCGTACTTATCTGGTTTGTTCTGCGCAACACTTCAATCGGCTATAAACAAATTGTGGCCGGCCTCAGTCCGCGAGCAGCCTGGTACGGCGGAATTGACGTTGGAAACCGGCTAATCCTGGCCTCTATCATCGGTGGCGGCCTCGGTGCTCTGGCCGGTATGGTGGAGGTATTAGGGGTCCATTTCCGGCTCCTGGATGGCCTGGGAGAAGGAACAGGATTCGTGGGGATTGTCGCCGCTTTACTGGCAAAATTGCACCCTCTCGGGGTCATTGTCTCTTCCATCTTATACGCTGGCATGGAGGTTGGCGCCGATGCGATGCAGCGTCGGGCCGGCGTTCCCAGCTCTGTCATCTTTATCATTCAAAGCTTGATCGTTTTGTTTATCCTGGCCAGCGATATCTTACGTTATTATCACTTTGATCTGCCGTTTTTGCGGAGAGATGAGCACGCTCCGGGCACCAAGACTGTCGCATAATACGAGAAAAAATGGGGTTAGAACAACTTTTCACCACTGCTTTTTTGATTACCTGGCTGGCAGCCAGCGTGCGTCTCGCCGGGCCGGTTTTGCTGGCTGCCCTGGGAGAAACTTTTGGCGAATTAGGTGGTGTACTCAATATCGGGATCGAGGGCACGATCCTTTTAGGCGCTTTGACCAGTTTTTTAATCTCTTTACTAACCGGCAACATTTGGCTAGGGATTGCCGGAGCGATTGTCGTCGGGCTGATTTTTAACCTCTTTCTGGCCTGGATGTATATCACGGTGCGGGCAAACCAGGTAGTGGTCGGTATCATCTTCAATTTGCTGGCGCTGGGCATCACCAGCTATGCTTTTCGAGCTATCCTGGGCACCCAGGCCCGCCCGCAAAAAGCCGCCATGTTTGAGGCCCTGGACATTCCGTTTTTGTCCTCTCTACCTTTCTTCGGTCCGGTGCTCTTCAATCACAGCATTTTTGTTTATATCACAATTGCCCTGGTGTTTGTGGCCGGGTTTGTACTCTACCGCACAAAGTTTGGACTCAAATTACGCGCTGTCGGAGAACATCCTCGCGCCGCTGAAACGGCGGGCATCAATGTGTATAGAATGCGCTATATCGGCGTCTTAATTTCCGGCGGGGCGGCCGGCTTCGCCGGGGCTTATTTAGCCTTGGGTCAGTTGGGTATTTTTCGGGATAATATCGTGGCCGGTCGGGGTTTTATCGCCCTGGCAATCGTCATCTTCGGCCGTTGGAATCCCTATAAAGCGGCCCTGGCTGCCCTCGTCTTTGGTGCTGCGGATGCGCTGCAGCTTTCCTTACAAATATTTGCCTTCGATATACCGCCACAGGTCTTGCTTAGCTTGCCTTACTTATTGACCATCCTGGCCATGTCCGGCCTGGTAGGTAAGGCGGTGCAACCGGCAGCATTGATGAAGCCATATAACAAGAATTAAAAATAACCAGGATTTTCTTTCATTTTTTGAAATTCGATTTTTAATGTGACAGTCACTTCGATCATAAATGAAGTGGCAACAAAGGTAATAAAGTGATTGTCACTTGTTAAGGAACAAACCAGCTAGTTCAGGAGTCTATTAACATGGATATCATTCAAGTATTTCAAAGAGCAGTCATGAGACACGGAGAGCGACCTTTCCTGTTCGATCCCCAAACCATGATCACTTATGAGGAAGCGGACAAGAGAACGAACGCGATTGCCTCAGATTTAATCGAACGCGGTATTTGTGATGGACAGACATTGGGGCTTGCCGCTTCCGACCGGGTCGCGCTATGGCTGGCTATTATCGGGGCCTGGAAAGCCGGCGCCCTGCCCGCATTAATAGATGCCAGAACCCCTGCAGAAGAATTACCATACTTCGTTGAAGATATAGGTGCCGAACTCATTGTCGCAGGAGAAGAAATTGGCTCCTTAATTCAAGAAAGTGGTGCGGGGACTGTTGTGGACATTGAATCACTTGCCAAAGAATCAAAAACAATAACTATCAATCGGCATGGTCCGGCCTCTCCTATCTATCTCTCTTACACGTCAGGGACGACCGGCGCACCAAAAGGAGTCGTCTTACAATCGGAACCGGTCACCCTGGGAACGAGTTGCATCGCCGACCGCCTGCAACTCACGCGAAATGATATTCTCCTGGCAACCACTCCTATTTCAAGTAGTTTTCAGTTGGTCGCTGCTCTTATGCCTGCCCTGCATGTTGGCGCATCGGTTGGCCTGGTAGCCGGATCAACCACAGAGATGATCTGGCAAATCGCCATGAAGCAGCAGGCAACAATTTTGGTCGCCTATCCGCTTACGCTGGCCGATATCGTCCATGCTTCAAAGGGATCACAGGAATCCTCCCCCTTCCGCTTAGCCTTATCCGGCGGTTCCTCGCTGGCCCCAAGAATCAAACGTGATTATAAAGAATTCCTGGATGTTCCCTTGCTGGAAAGCTATGGCCAGAGTGAGCTGGGTGGTTTTATGGTCATGGGATCGCCCCATGACGCCCCGGATGTCTTGAATGCCGGGTTTGCCGGGCGGCCGTTGCCGGACCGTTTAGCCTATATTGGTGACGAGCAGTTCCAGGAAGTGCCGTCAGGAACAGTTGGAGAAGTATTAGTTCCTCATGGCTATTTTGACCAGTATCGTAATAAACCGCAGAAGACAGCCCAGGCCAAACGTGGCGGTGTTCTCCATACCGGCGACCTGGGGATCTCTAATCCGGATGGTTATATTAAAGTGATGGGTCGTGTGGGAGAACGGGAAAATGCAGAAAAACGGGGGGGTTATCTGCGCGACGTGGAAGATGCTTATTATGAGCATCCGGCCGTGCAACACGCTGTGGTTGTAGAAAGCGCCTCCGGGGAAATCGCCGGTTTTGCAGAATTGAAGGAAGGGCAAACCGCTGCCTCGGAGGAGTTGCAGGAATTCATTGCCGGAAATGTGGCAGCCGGCCTCGTTCCCATAGAAACACGGATCCTGAGCAGAATGCCCCGCACCTTCAGCGGAAAAGCAAATCGCCTTGCACTGGCCCAGCAACTAAACAGTTGATTTTCTAGCTACCCTACAGTTTAGAAATAGGACGCAGACCTCATCTACGCTTAATTTAACGAATTGGGAGAAACATTTTGGAACACAATAACTTGAATGACATGGTGCAACAGGCCGCTGCTAATCATCCCCACAAAACATTCCTTTACTGGACAGATAAAAATCGTTCTCTAACTTACAGCGAAGGAATTGAATTAGCCGGTAAGGTTGCCGGCGCGCTGGCAGAATTGGGGGTCGAAAAGGGAGATCGGATAGGAATTTTTGCCCACAATGGCCTCGATCATAAATTGGCTATGCTTGGCGCCTGGAAATTGGGAGCTGTCTCTTGCGCTATCAATGTTTCTCAAGCCTCAAATTTAGCAAACTATGTGCATGATTGTACGCCGAAAGTATTAATCTATACGCATGATATGCTTCCGGCAATCCGGCAAAACAGAGATAAAATGTCCAGCATTAAACATTATTTATGCATGGATGGGCCGCAAGAAGGGGCAAAAGATTGGAATCTTCTCTTAAAGGCCGCACAACCCACCGGTGAGAGGGAAATCCGATCTCAGGACCTGGCAGTTATTGTCTATGCTGACCGTGAGCATGATATATCCGGACGCCAACCATTGTCTCACGGCCAGGTCCTAGAAGCGGTCCGTGATTTTTCGGAAAAATATTCTTTAACCCAATCTGAAATCACGTTAGGCTTGACTTCACCAACCGGCTTAATGGAACTGAAGGTAAATTTTCTGGTAGGAATTAACCAGGAGTCTACCATTGGCATGATGTCAAAATGGCAGGCCACTACTGCCTGGCAGGAAATGGAAGAACGTGAGGTTTCTTATTGCACTGGAGATTTACAGGTTTGTGAAGCGCTGCTAGAGCTATGCCGCCGCCGGAACAAACCACGCGCTTTACGAACTATTTTTTCCCATGAAGATCCGCAATTTTCCGAAGTTCAAAAAGCGTTTCTGGAGGAGTTTGGCATAACAGTACACCTTGTCCAACAGTAACACTCTTTCTTATCCTCAAATGATATTGTTTGGAATTTTGCTACTCACCACCAAGTAACTTAATTCCCGGCGAAATCGTATCTATGGCATCATTTACGGCAACACGGGCAAGGGTCCATTGCTGGGGCACAATGGTGGTTGATTCCCTATCGGGATCGTTGATCAAATCGCGACAGTTACCGGCCATATCTTTGGCGCCTGCCTGAAAGATGTCGACGGCCGACCGGTATTGGCCATAAGCATTTTGCTCCTCGGCCGCTTCGGCCGAAACATCCATCGTTGGTGCGCCAGCAATGGTATCATAAAGAACAACCACGTCTATACAACTCGCCGGATCCCCCCGTAGGGCAGCGTCGATGATACCGCCAAAGCTTTGAAGTTGCCCACGTGTACTATTCATTTGGCTCAAAATATCAGAAGCGCTTCCCGTAGGGGCAGCCGGCTGTGTCGTTTGCGGGCCGGCGGCCGTTGGCCCGGCCGAGGGCGGGGCAACCGTTGGGGGAAGGGTTGGTTGCGGTGTTGGCTCCTCTGTTGGTTCAGGCGTGGCCGTGACCACTCTTTCAACTTCAACAATTCGCGTTACTTCTAGTGGCACTTCTACCAACCGCGTTACCTCCACTTCACGCGTCACTTCAACTTCATTTTCTACAATACGAGTGACTTCAACCTCAACTGGGACCTCTTGAACGACAGTTTCAATGACTGTCTCCGGTTCGGCCGCGCAGGAGATCAAAATAAATAGGAGAAAGATAAGAGTAAAAGCTCGTTTCACCGGCAACATAAAGCACCCACCTTTATATAAAACTTTAACTACATTTTCGACTGTCCCTTTAAATTATACAGTGTTATCTCCCCCGTCCCACAAAATACTCAATTGCCTTTTTGGCGCTGAATAAGCCAGCACATCTTTTATTGTCAGCAACTGTGCAAGGAATTGTCTATACTAATTAATCGGGAAACCGGTCAGAGCAAAATGGACAGAACTTCCTTACGTTTTAATTAGGCCTGTTGACCATCTGGATATAAATCACATATTCCGGCAAGGTATGAATTCTCGCAGATAAGAATCAGGTACAATAGGGTTCATATGTCGGGTCAAGAACCAGGAAGGATTTATTTTGATCGATCATGATAACCTAGAGGAATTCCGCAATCCGAAAGAGTATGATATTCGAGATAGCAGCACCACAGGCCTGGATTTCTATGCGGCATTGGCCAAAGAATGCGGCGCCCCGATCCTGGAAATCGCTTGTGGCACAGGCCGAATTTCGATTCCGATTGCTAAATTGGGTTATCAGATAACCGGTCTGGACATTGTCCCCGGCATGTTAGAACAAGCGAAGCAAAAATCGGCCGGTTTGCCCATTAACTGGATTGAAAGGGACGGCCGTTCCTTCGATCTTGACGAGCAGTTCCGACTTGTTTTTTTGACCGGCAATGCTTTCCAGGCTTTTCTAACACGCGCCGACCAGGAGTCCTTATTGGAATGTGCACACAAACATCTGCACGATGACGGGCTTTTTGCCTTCGAGACACGAAACCCTCGCTGGCCACAATCAGCCTTCGCAGTGAATAATCAGCTGGCGCAAGATAGTTATGAAAAGGGTCTCTTCGTCGCTCTGGAAACAGATCTTAATGAACGGCCGGGACGCTCATTCACTGACGAAGAAGGCCACCAAGTGCGTGTCTCGCGCACCCAGGTCTATAATCACCTCGCCCAAATTCTAGAGTTAACAACCTACCGGCGTTGGCAGGAGGGCAATCAGGAACAAATGAAGACCAGTCGTATCGCCTTGCGCTTCACCTTCCCCCAGGAACTTGAGACCTTATTGTACTATAACGGATTCACAATTGTAAGGCAGTACGGTGACTGGAATAAAGAGCCTCTCTCTGCCTCCAGTCTCAGTATCATTTCCATCTGCCGCAAATTGGAATAAACCCCTGGTTCCTTGACACGCTTTTGTCCATCCCTCATAATTAGCCAAAAATTATCATATTGTCATCTTCATTATTGTGTTACTGAAAATTTGACAACTTTAATCAAATGGCTTTCGCCTTGTATCAAGTGAAAAGTTGTCAAATTTCTGTGCAGAGAAAAATACTCACAGGAGATTAAAATGGACAAGGAACTCGTAATTTCTTCGGCCAATAAGGTCAGTGTACGCTTGATTCGCTTCCTCTACTGCGACAACGGCTGCATCATTCGCGGCAAGCTGGTTCCCCTGGCTGCCCTGGCCAAACGAATGGAGACGGGCCAGGGGCTAACGTTGGCCATGCAAGCCATGAATATGTTGGATCAATTGCAGCCGGTGGAGGGGTTGGGGCCGGTGGGCGAGGTTCGCCTGGTCCCCGATCCGTCCAGCTTTGTGGTCCTGCCTTATGCCCCTCACAGCGCAGCCATGATGACCGATATGATCACCCTTGATCGTCAACCCTGGGGTGCCTGTCCGCGCAGTTTCCTCAAGCGTATGATCGGCCGTGCCGCCGAGCATGGATTAACCGTTCAAGCAGCCATAGAAAATGAGTTCAGCCTGTTGAAGAGAGATGAACAAGGGGATTTGCAGCCCATTGACAATGGCCTATGTTTTAGCACAATCTCCATGACCGCCGCCGCCGAGGTCATGGATGCGATCATTGCCGCTATGGAGGCGCAATCCATTCCCATCGACGCCTACTACCCGGAACTGGGGCACGGCCAGCATGAACTACCCATCCGCCACGCACCGGTGTTACGCGCGGCCGATAACCAGATCTGGTTTCGCGAAACGGTGCGCAATGTCGCCCACCAGCATGGCCTGGTCGCCTCCCTCGCTCCCAAACCGTTTGCAGACCAGCCCGGCAACAGTGGGCACATTCATTGGAGCATTTGGGACAGCAACGGCAAGAGCAATTTATTGTACGATCCGGGTGATCGCTATAACCTGAGCCAGATGGGCTACCACTTTGTAGCCGGCGTTCTGGACCATCTGCCCGGCTTACTGGCCCTAACCGCGCCCAGCACCAATTCCTACCGCCGCTTACAGCCCCATTTCTGGAGCAGCGCCTATACTTCCTGGGGACCGGACAACCGCGAAGCCTCGGTGCGCGTCGTGTCCGGTATGTGGGGTTATGAACAGGAAAGCGTCAACCTGGAATTTAAAGCCAGCGACCCCAGCAACAATCCCTACCTGGCCTTAGGAGGCTTAATCGCCGCCGGTCTGGATGGCGTGGCGCGCGAACT
>JANQGC010000034.1 GCA_028277515.1 Anaerolineae bacterium | reverse complement strand
TCTGAAATTCTTGTGACCTGGTTCCGGCCGCGGCGATAAAAAGGGCGTAACCACGCTCATCAGCAGCGCGTTGTACATCCAGCGCGAGGGCTTCATAATATGGCGAGTTAAGCCTGGGCAGCACGAGGCACACCCGTTCTGTCCGTTGCCGGGCCAGGTTTTGGGCGGCCTGATTGGGCACATAGCCAAGTCTCTTGACAGCATCCAGGACACGCCGGCGCGTATCCGGGCTGATTCGATCATCACCATCGCGCCGGCCGCCGAGCACATACGATACGGTTGCGCTCGAAACCTTCGCATCTTTAGCCACATCCTGCATAGTTGGCGCTTTGGCTTGTCTGGTCATTCTTCTCCCTCAGGTTAAGCGCATAACCCAATAGTATAAAAAAGGGCCTCAAGAGCATCTAAGTATGGTTAAGCGCATAACCATTATACGTTGAGAGATTTCCGATGTCAATAGCCAAACCAGACATTATGTGAACAAACTTGACAAAAAAAGAATAGGCTTTAAACTAAGTGGTAATGACCACATTACCACACTACAACATTACAACACTACCACATGAACAAAGAATGATAATCTCAAACATTTCTATTGGTGATAGGGCAGCTTACATAGGTAAAGTTAAGAGGCAATGAACGACTTAATATCTGATCGGGTGGATAGATTCAGTTCTATCCCCAAGTACTATCAACTGCGGGACATCCTGCTGCGTAAGATTGAAGGGGGTGAATGGCAACCAGAACAACCTATTTCTTCGGAACGTGATCTTGAAGAAATTTACAATGTCAGCCGTACTACCGTTCGAAAAACGATAGATATGCTAGTTGCCAAAGGTTATCTGTACCGCGAACATGGGCGTGGTACTTTTGTTGCTTATCCGCGATTTCAACAAAGCTTGCACACCTTAACTAGCTTCACTGACGATATGAGACGGCGCGGCTTGGAAGCGGGACAGCGAATTCTTTCATTAAACTATGTTCAGCCGACACTGAGAGTATACCAGGCGCTTGGTCTACCCACGGATGTAGATATTTTGCAGATCGAGCGCGTTCGGTTAGCCAATGGTGAACCGATTGGTATACACGATATATATTTACCTGGCCGCGACTCCGTAACCTTCGACGAACTAGAACGCGCCGGCTCCCTTTATGAATTATTGCTGGCGAAACACAACATTGTTATTGCTGATGCTGATGAGACTTTGGAAGCGACCGTCGCCGATGAGCATGAGGCAAATCTTCTTGATATTTCCCCGGGTAGTCCTCTCCTCCTGATTGAACGTATTTCCCGGTTGGAGACGGGACGGCCCGTTGAGTTTGTCCGCATGCTCTATCGCGCAGATCGCTACAAATATTATATCCGCCTCAAGCGGGATACCCCTTAGGTACTTACACATATTATGTAGGAAGCAATCATGCTGAACGTACCAAGCCAGATCGAAAATCGAGTCCTGGCATATATTGATCGCACGCGAGAGGAACTTGTTTCCTTCCTCGGCGACTATCTACGTTTTAGGTCGATCAATCCGGATATGATATCGGATCAAACGACGACCGAATTGCTTGCCTGTCAGGAGTGGTTAGCACAAAAGCTGCAATCCTGGCAGATATTCGATGAAGTTCGACTTATTGCAGTTAATAAGGAGCAACCAAACGTTGTCGCCCGAATTAATGGCAATGGAACAGGCCCAGGTTTGCTTTTCAACGGCCATACAGACGTTGTTCCGGTAACGGAAGAACAGCGCAAGCATTGGACACTTGGTAGTCCTTGGGGTGGTGAGTACATTGATGGTAAGGTTGTTGGTCGCGGTGCTAGCGATATGAAAGGAGGAAATGTCGCCTTTCTCTGGGCTATTAAGGCTCTTGCTGCCGCCGATGTTTCTTTAGCTGGCGATCTTCTGGCAACGGTAGTTTCAGGAGAGGAAACCGGCAATCATAAGATCGGTGTAGACACATTGGCGCCCAACGGTTATGTTGCACCATTTGCCATCTTGGCCGAACCTTCTGATCTCGAATTTGCTCCTGCAAGTGTTGGTGAATTTTATTTCTTTATTCGTGTTGAAGGAGCCTCAACTAGCCTTTCCAACCGTCACCTTAGCATTTATCCGCAGCCTATAAACGTCGCTGTCCCAGGTGTTAACGCAATTGACAAAATGACGAAAATCCAGGCTGCACTAACAGCTCTTGAACGCGAATGGGGCGTCTGGCAGCGCCATCCGTTGATGGAACCTGGGAATATGAGTATCAACTTCTCACGGATTCACGGTGGTGACACTTATTCGGCAATGGCAGAGAGTTGCGAATTAACAGGTAGCGTGCTTTTCAATCCGAACCTTACATACAAGGAAGTTCTGGGTGAATTTCAAGAGGTAATCCGCGGCGTCGTGCATTCCGACTACTGGTTACGCGACCATCCGCCAGAGATTGTCGTTCCTTACATCCTTGATCATAAGGAACCTATCAACGTTTCCCCAGATCACCCAGGCGCCAAGGCCCTTGCACGCAGTTACCGGCACATTAGAGGCCGGGAGCCGGTACTTACCTGCACCACAGCAACCAGTGATGGCAACTATCTCTACGCCAATGGACAGACAATTGTCACGTTTGGCCCCGGATCGCCTGACGCTGGTGTCCACGGACCAAACGAAATAATTGAGGTCGACAAGCTGCTTGCAGCTACTAAGATCTTCGCACTAATGGCTATTGAGTACTGCGGTCTGCCAGGCTATACATAGTTTGTAAAGCACTTGCTTACAAGTGCTTCGTTTAGTTTTGTATCATCCTAAACAAGTGGAGGTAAAGATGAAAGTAAACACAATTTTACTCAGGCTAATGCTGGTTCTTGCCCTGGGAACCTTGTTCCTGGTCGCTTGTTCCAGCGCGACATCACCGGATGAAGATGTCGCAGTAGATACGGAGCCAGTTGATGCAGGTGAAGAATCTGAAGAGGCGGATTCAGCGCCAGTCGAACCCCAGGAAGAGGCCGAGGAGCAAGGCGATGAAGAGCAAGTTTCCGATCCAATGGTGGCAGAAGCGTTGGAGGCTACTAGTGGTCAGAGCTTTGATGGTCAAACAGTTGTCGTTGTTGGCGTGGCCGGTCAACAAGGCGAATTTCTCAAGACGGCCGCGGCCGGTTGGGAAGAAGCCACAGGGGCAACGGTAGAGCTTAATCTGATGCCCTTCGGTGAGTTGCAAGACAAAGTTCTGGTTGCGTTGTCAACCGGTGCATTTATTGGAGATGTACTTAACGTACCCGCATATATGGATGGTGACTTGTTTGGCGGTGGCTTCGTTGAACCTGTGCCTGATGATGTAAAAGCGCGACTCGCCTGGGATGATATCATGCCTCTGTATCAGCAACAGACTGATTGGGGCGGCGAAACCTACGGTTATCCATGGGATGGTGACATTCATTCAATGTACTATCGCCAGGACCTTCTTGATGACCCTGAGCACCAGGCCGCTTTTGAAGAGCAGTTTGGCTATGCACTCGATGTGCCTACAACTTGGCAGGAATTTCAAGATACAGCAACTTACTTCACAGGCGATGAGGCTGCTGAAGTTACATACGGTTCGGTTGAACTCATCATGCGCAAGAACCAAGGTTTTCATGGGTTCGTTTCCCGAGCTACTTGCTACGTAAAAATGCCCGACTCTGCCGGTATATTTTTTGATCCAGAGACCATGGATGCCCGAATCAACAATCCAGGTTGGGTGGCCGCGCTTGAAGATCTGGTAGCAATCTTACCCTATTCGCCACCTGATATGCCTAACTTTGGGTTCATCGAGAACGCGCAGACCTTTGTGGGTGGAGACGCTGCTCTCAATGTGCAGTGGCTTGATATAGGACCAATGTCCAACGATCCTGATATGTCAATTGTACAAGGCAATATTGGCTACGCTAAATCTCCTGGTTGCTTGCGTGTCTATGATGCTGACGCCGGCGAATGGGTAGAGTTCGATG
>JANQGC010000363.1 GCA_028277515.1 Anaerolineae bacterium | reverse complement strand
ATAAAACACTTGCGTCCATGGCACCGGAGGATCATGCAGCTATCCGGAACAAATGGCTCTCTATCCGGTATGAGTACGGTATCGATAAGTTATACGTATTAAAATGGTTTTTGGGTGTCACTGGCGCAGCTTTACTTATCATTGGATTTGTATTGATTTGGAATAGACGGCTTAAGTCAGAAGTCATTCTCCGAAAGAAAGCTGAACAAGAATCAAAAAGACAAAATGATTTATTTGAATTGGTTATTAATTCTGTTCCTGCCAGGATATTCTGGAAAGATTTAAATTTAAATTATTTAGGTTGCAACATTCATTTTGCAAAAGATTCGGGAATGGAGAAGTCTGATGATGTTATAGGTAAGAACGACTATGATTTGGTCTGGAAAAAAGATGCTGATGTATATCGCGCCGATGACAAGCAAGTAATAGATAGTGGCCAGCCAAAATTAATGTATGAGGAACCATTTATCAATAAAGATGGAGAACAAATCTGGTGGTTAACGAACAAGATGCCATTAAGGAACCACGATGGCAAAATAATTGGCGTCATTGCTACATCCGAGAATATAACAGAACAAAAAAACGCTAGGAAAGAAAAACAAAGGCTTGAGGCCAAGCTCCAACAGGCTCAAAAAATGGAATCCATCGGTAATCTTGCCGGTGGCATCGCCCACGACTTCAACAATATCCTTTCATCCATACTTGGTTTCACCGAACTTGCTCTTGGCGAGGCTTCAAAGGATACGGTTCTTGAAGACAGTTTGCAGGAGGTATATTTGGCAGGTAAGCGGGCAAAGGAACTGGTCAAGCAGATTCTTGCATTTGCCCGCCAATCGGATGAAAAACTAAGCCCTATTCAACCAGGTCCCATTGTAGAAGAGGTTTTACAGTTCATTCGTTCCACGATTCCCACCAGCATCAAAATCCGGCAGGAAACCAAAGGTAACGGATTGATCATGGCGAATAGCACCCAGCTTCAGCAGGTGTTGATGAATCTATGTACCAATGCCGCACATGCCATGGAGGAAAATGACGGCATTTTAGGGGTTCGCCTTAAGGACGTGGCGCTTGATAAAAAGGACCTGTCAACTGGTATGCGGCCAGGGGATTATATCGAGATTAAGGTGTCGGATACCGGTACAGGAATCCCACCTGAAACTATCGGATCGATTTTTGAGCCATATTTTACCACCAAAGGCCTTGGCGAAGGAACCGGAATGGGGCTTGCCGTGGTGCATGGCATTATTGAAAGCTATGGCGGCAATATCACCGTTGACAGCCAATTGGGAAAAGGGACTACATTCACCGTTCACTTGCCCATCACAAGACAACGAAAAACCCAACGAGAATATGTTCCCGAGCAACTGCCTACAGGCACAGAACATATTTTGTTGGTTGATGATGAAGCTCCCATAGCCCAAATGGGCAGTCTGATTCTCGAACGTCTGGGTTATTCAGTAACAACCCGGACCAGCAGTGTTGACGCATTGGAATTGTTTCGCACGAAACCAAAGGAGTTTGATGCCGTTATCACTGATATGACTATGCCTAATATGACGGGGGATAAACTGGCAATCGAACTTATGAAAATCCGCCCAGAAATACCTGTTATTCTTTGCACCGGTTATTCCAAAATGATTTCAGACGAAACCGCATCAGATATCGGTATAAAAGCGTTCGCATTTAAGCCTGTGCTCAGGGCTGACTTGGCTAAAATAGTTCGAAAAGTGCTGGATGAAGCTAAATCTGAGGGTTAAGCGGGATTTTGCGAAAGTGGAGGATTCACTGACCGGATTAATCAATTGTACTGATACAATGAACTGCAAGAAAACGATGGAAAGTCAATTATGAAGATAATCCTACCATTAAAATATAACGAATTGCCGTTTGTGCCTATCCGCTTAAAGCATGTATTCGGGAAGATCATATTTACCATTCCCGGTCAAGGCCTTGCCCCATTGGGGCGGCCT
>JANQGC010000215.1 GCA_028277515.1 Anaerolineae bacterium | reverse complement strand
CCAATCCCGCAGTGGTCAATGCCGCCCGGATTCGTCCCACATTGGCGTCGAGATTCTCGATCATGGCGTACGCACCCGCCAGATCGCGCCGAGCTTGGTCCTGAATGCGCGCCACATCGGGCACATTAGGACGCATGATCAGGTGATGAGGATGGTGGCGCGTCATGTATTCCGGGGGCGCAAGGTACGGATCATGGGGCGGCTGCACCGAAAGCGCAGCAAAAAAGGCGGTATCGCCGCCCCGGCGTTTTTCCACGCCCTTCTGCTGAAGGTAGCCGATCAACAGATCAGTCAAGCAATCGGTTTCATAGCCCGGCAAGCGGTAGCTGGCAATTTCGGCGCCGGAGCTATCGTGTCCGTGAACCCATGTATCCCACTGACTGTTATTGTTTTCAAAGCCTATCCAGGTTTCAAATCCGCCGCGTAAGTCTTTGGGCACGGTACACAGCCCGACACGGCAGTCGGCAGATTCATGAAAACCTCCCAAATGCCATTTCCCGAACCAGGCGGTTTCGTAATCATGTTCCTGAAACACATGCGCGAGAGTAGGTATGCCTTTCGGTAAGGGATACTCATGCCCAGGCACGCATGCATGGGGATAGCGGCTTGTCAGCAAGGATCCCCGAAATGGCGAGCAGAGCGGAAAACCGGCCACAGCATTCGGGTAGCATTGTCCTTCGACGGCCAGCCGGTCGATTTCCGGCGTGTTGACATTGGGATCACCGGTACAGCTCAGGGCTTGCCCGGGATGCTGGTCGCCAAAAACCCAGATGATGTTCCTTTTGCTGTTATTCATATTCAAACTCATTTCTTGGGTATATTTTTTCGCGTTTGCTTCTTATTGCACGCTGCGCATTTATGCGTTGGAGATTTGGGTAAACCAGGCCTCAATTCCCCTGTTGAGCTGTTCTCGAAACAGTTCTGTTAACCTCTATCCAGGAGGGCTGGAACCGGAAAACCTGCGGACTAGGCTGCCGTGTTCCTCCGTCATTAAAAAAGTGACGAACATTCCGCTCCCGCTAATCACTTATCCTTTCACGCTTCCGCCGGTCAGACCTCTTATGAAGTATTTTTGCAAAATGAGGAACATGACTACGAGCGGGATCGTGACGACAACAGCCGCGGCCATCATTTCATTCCAATAGGTTGAAGATGTGCTGGCATAATTGCGTAATCCTACCGCTACTGTGCGCGTCGCCTGATTGGTCAAGACGCTGGCGAATAACACTTCCTCCCAGCCCAACAGGAATGAGTACAAACCCACCGAGACCACACCGGGAATCGACACCGGTACTATGATCGTGAAAAGTGTCCGAACCACTCCGCATCCATCAATGTAGGCCGCTTCCTCCAGTTCGCGGGGGATGGTTTCGAAAAACCCGCGCATCATCCAAATTGAGAACGGCAGGGCAAAGGTTACATAGGTGAGAATCACTCCCTGGTAGGTTCCGACCAACGGAAATCCAATAAATTGCCTGATCGCCACAAATAAGAGGTAAACTGGCAGCAGCAGCAGAAAATCTGGCAGCATCTGGGCCGTAACTTGATAATTCCCAAAGGTCTTCCGGCCTGGAAAGACAAAGCGTTGCAGCGCGTACCCCGCAAAAATCGAGATGACCATGGAAAGGATTGTGGCGATACTGATGATAATGAAGCTGTTCTTAATATAGTTCAGTAACGGCACAGTCTTCCACATGCGCAGATAGGTTCCAAAATCATAGCTGGCGGGCAGAAAGTTTGCGCCGCTGATTTGGATTTCCTCAAGTGGTTTTACGGAGGTGAGAATCATATTCACAATCGGTAAAAGCACATAGCCGGATAGCAATGCCAACCCCACCCACGAGATGATTTTTTCGGGCAACGTGCGCCGGTTAATCATGCGTTCCCTCCATAGTGCAGTCTGGTGGTTTTGATCAGCACAACGGCCACTACGCCTAACATGCAGACCCAGGCAATCGCCATGGCGGAAGCCAACCCGAAATTCCAATTAGTAAAAGCCTGGTTAAAGACATGCAGACTGACCACATTGGCGGCCGCAGGCGGCCGCTCTCCCATCATCACGAAGGCCGTAGCGAATTCGTTAAATATGCGTAATCCATTGACCACCAGCAGGACTTTTAAGATAGGCATAATTCCCGGAAAGGTGACATACCGGAATTTGGCCAGACTGGACCCGCCATCAATCTCCACCGACTCGTATAATTCATCCGGCACGGTTTGCAGGGCGGCTAAAATCATGACGTAGTGAAATGACCATCCCCGCCAGACCTGGGCGATGATAATGCTCCATAAGGCATTGTCGCCAACCAGCCATTGGGGACGATCGGTAAGAAGATGCAGTTTATCTACAAGCAGCGTGTTAATCAGGCCCCATTCCTGCAGAAACATGAAACGCCAGGAAATCGCCGAGATGAAGATTGGGATCGCGAGCGGAATCAAAAAGAGTGTTCTGAACAGGGCCCGTCCCCGGAAATTGCGATGTACCAGCAATGCGCCCCAGAGGCCCAGGGCAAAATGAAAGATTTTCGCAGTGAAGCCATATTTA
>JANQGC010000203.1 GCA_028277515.1 Anaerolineae bacterium | reverse complement strand
AGCGGGCATATTTTCTCAAGAAGAAATTGAACAGCTGCACACGCCTTTGACAACGGCCGCCGGTCTGATGTTCGGTCCTATTGGGGCCGCTATCATGATCTTCGCCGGCTTGCTGGCCACAACTTCATCAGCTAATGCTAGCATTATGGCTGCCTCACGCATTAACCTGGCTATGGCGCGCGATCACATGATTCCCCAGTGGTTGAACGAGATCCATCCCAAGCGTATGACCCCATACCGCGCCATATTATTGACCGGTTTTTTGGCCTTGTTATTTTTATTCATTGACAATTTAGAGACACTGGCTGAAATCGCCAGCGTTCTGCAATTATACAGTTATGCGGCATTAAATATTGGCATGGTGGTGTTGCGGGTGGCCGACCCCGATTGGTACAAACCCACCTTTCGCGTTCCCGGGGCACCCTATCTCCAGGTCATTGCTGCATTGGGCTGCCTGTCTATCATTCTCCTTTCTGGCCTGGTTGCCCAGGCTATCATATTAGCACTGATTGGCATCAGTCTGCTCTTTTACTTTGCCTGGAGTCGCAAACGAGTTGATATTGAATATGGCCTGGATTTATTCCGCCAACGGGTCGCTGCTTCAGGATGGGGTGTGTTGTTTCAGGCTCCGGAGCGTTATTATCCTGAAGTGACCGAGCCGCTTATACCTCATGTGCGCCCGATTGATCCCCATGCACCGAGGCGGGTGGTTGTCGCCCTGGCAAATCCGCAACATGCGGATGACCTGCTGCGTATGGGCCGTTTTTTGGCCACCGGACAGTCATCAGGTGGGGCGGTTTATGGGGTGCATCTGGTCAGTATTCCCGTGCAGACGCCGCTGCATGTTGCCCGGCAGCGTTTCGCTGAAAAACCGGCCCTCTCACGAACGATAGCACAAGTTGCGGAGCGGTCGAATGGCCAGGGACTGGTCACGAATGGCCGCCGACCTATTACTAAAACGACGATTGAACCGCATATTGATGTCGCTCATGATGTGTTCGGCAGTCTGATAACCGAAACTGACATGCGCCGCGCTGATTCGCTGTTGGTAGGCTGGCAGGGTGATTTTAGCGTCAGCCAGATTTATAACAGTTCCATCCAGCGTATCCTGGCCAATGCCAAGGCTGATGTGGCCGTTTTCAAAGATCGCGGATTAGAAAATTTGGATGCGATTTTACTGCCCTGGGGTGGTGGTCCGCATGCGCAATTGGGGCTGGAATATGCCGTGCGGGTCGCGGAGGCGACTGGGGCGCGGATTCATATTTTGCGTATTGTTCGGCCTTCTAGCGATGCAGAGCAAGAAAGGCAGCGGGTAAAAGAGACACTGGCCCCGATTATCGGTGATTTCGCGCATGTGCATTACCATGTGCCGGCGGCCGATAACCTGACCGATTGTATTCAATCGTTCCTGGATAATGGCGGGTATGGCCTGGTGATTATCGGCGCATCACATGATTGGCGCATTCGTAATTTTTTGTTTGGCTCGATTCCTGATGTGGTTGCTGATTACGCCGATTGTTCAGTGTTAATGGTGCGCCGATTTTTGATGGATAATTAGAAAGATAGCCGTTCCTTTTCAAAAACTTTACTGTTTTTTGTGCTTAGATAATGTATAATGTGGTTGAATTAGTACTAATACATAGTACCGTAATTTTGTGAATCGTAAACAGCGAAAAACCCTTGAACGGATTTTTTCAAGACCAACCAGCGCTAATATAAAGTGGAATGATATCGAATCACTTTTGGTAAGTCTTGGTGCAGAATTGAGCGAACGTGAGGGATCACGCATTGGTGTCCGTTTATTTGGGCAAAGAAGAGTATTTCATAGACCACACCCTTCCCCTAATACAGATAAAGGAGCTGTTGTGAGTATCCGAAAATGGTTGGTGGAAAACGGTATAATGCCATGATGAATATAATGGAGATAAATGGTTATCGGGCAATTATTCAGTATGATCCAGATATTGAGATGTTTCGAGGTGAGTTTTTGGGTCTGAATGGGGGCGCTGATTTTTATGCTCAAGATATCGAAAGATTGCGCATTGAAGGAGAGTTATCCTTGAAGGTATTTCTGGATATGTGTGAGGAAGATGGTGTAGAACCTCGGAAAGAATATTCAGGAAGGTTTAACCTCAGAGTGCCTGCAGATTTGCATGAAGAACTTGCAGTTAGAGCTGCTTCGACTGGGAAAAGTCTCAACCAGCTAATTTCGGAAATGCTGACTCAATCAATTCAATCAAGCTAGTATTAGAGCAATTTTGTACAAAAAGAAAATCAAAGCTTTTTTAATCCTCTAAATTGATAATCTTAAACTTTTCGTTTTGAAACAAAACTTGAAAATCGGTGGGTGTTTCACTGAATAATACGGCATATGAAAAAGGGTATTTCTCTTGCAAGGCCAGGATGGTCCGATCATTGATGTTTGCATAGTTTCCATTTAGTTCGTCAATCATATCAAAACCCAAATCGGTCGGTTGTCCGTATATTGTAGTCATTCTCTCGTACCAATCGAGCATGGCCACATCGGAAAATGGGAAGGCTTTGAAATCGACGACGATAGCCCGTCGGGCCAGGATGCGGAAATGGCCGAAAGTTGGGGGCGTCAGGAAAACCGCCTCTTCCGGTGTGTTTTGCCGGGCGAGTAATGCGACTTCATCTCCTTGCGGACCGAGTTCTGAATGTTTATTGTCGTGTAATTCCGCCATGCTATTGACGGCCGTTGAGTGTCCCATATCAGGTAGCTGGCGGTAAAGCCCAGCGGCAATGAGTATGGTGGCTAAGAGCACAAGCAGCGGGATGAGATAGTTCTTTTGGGGAAAATGGTTAACGAATTGGATCAGAAAAATATAAGCGCCCAGCAAAAGCAGGGATAAAACGGAGGTGGATAAATAAATTAAAATAGCCACAGCTATGAGCAGGATAAGATAGGGATGGAGCAGTATACTGAGACGATATTGTCTCTTTTGTAGCCACTCTTTTATGACATAAGCCCAGGTGACCCCACCCAATGTGACTGAATTTAATGTCCCAACCATGAACATCGATCGGGTTGATCTTTCCAATTTATTATTAGCCAGAATACCGCCTACGAAAATTAGGCCTATCCACCTTATAAAATATAGCAGGCGATATGTCTGCGCGGTCACCCAGATTCGGGAGGGTAAAACCTCTACAAAAAGATAGCCCCCCAGGGTCAGTAGAAAGACGATGATTCCCGTTATTGCAAGGAAGAGGTTGAAGTTTTTGTTCCGCAGCGACCGTTGGCCAAAGTAAAGGATTATGGTAGCGGATAAGAAAGCGATAGCAGAAATATATTCCTGAGTGCTAAATGTGCTTAGTAAGCGGTGGTGTGGCGTTCTAAAAGCGGCTAATATGTAATTGAAGCGCTCAGCGTCAATGGAGGGCTGTTGAAGTTGGGGAACTAAAGAAATCAGAGCAAAAGCAGTGAATACAAGCGCAGGAATGATTATTTTTTGCCATAATTCGCGGCCGATCTTGCGTTGCTCCAGCAGGTAAAAAAAGGCCGACGCGAGTAGCAGTATCGCTCCGATCTCCAAACCTAAAAGAGGATGGATCAACGAAGTGATGCCACAAATAAGAATGGCCAGAAGCAGCCGGCCACGAGCTGTAGCCCATGTTGCGCCCAGGACCAGGGGAATCGCTAACGTAGCCGGAATCAGGGAATTGAAAAAAATCGTTGCGCGCCAGCCCAGGGCGAAGCTGGTCACACTCATCGCCAGAGCAGCCGCATATATTCCGGCCATGTTAGAATCTAAGAAAAGATCCTGGGCGAAGAGAAAGGTAACAACAGAAATGGCAATGTTGCTGAGCAGCGTCAATATGAAAGAGATAGCGAGTAGATTTTGTTCAGTGCGGGCCGCTGTCGTGACTAATTTCGTATAAAACAGTCGGGAGATATTGCCGTCTGTGGCATTGGTGAAGAAATCATTTTTCAGATAGGTCGGATCAAGAGCGCGGGTGAGGATTGGTATAAGCTCGATGTGATTGCCACCGGCGTAGGCTGTATAAGTGAATACTGTCGTGATGGTCCCAAATAAGGCAGCCAGGATGAGGTAGTTTCTTTTCCGCCCTGAGTGAAATGCTTGATTCATGGACGAATCATAATATTTTTTAAAGGGCTGTCAACTATATCCGAAGGGGATAAGCAAGCGCCGGGGTTGACGGTTGGAGGATTTAGGCCTACTATCTGACCCGCTAAATAAGGTCAAAAATGACGATGCAAGAAAATGATGTACCATTGCAGGTAGGTAGTTTTATTCTGGAAGAGTTGGACGGCCAGCTTATGATCTTTGACGAAGATAGTGGTCGAATTGTGGAAGTCAACCAATCGGCCGCTTTACTATGGCAGTTATGCGACGGGAATCATTCGCTGAGTGAATTGGGTGATCTTATCGCCGCAGCCTATCCAAATGCGGCCGCGGAAATTCGCCAGGATATCCCACGCATCGTGCAGCAGTTAGTGGCGTTGGGGGTACTGCGTCTCCTGCCAAAGAAGGCTTCTTGACAGGAGACACTTGCCTTTAATTTGAAGTGTCGGATGCCGCTTCTTCCTCGTCTTTCTTTCGGGTGGCCGCCCATGTGGCTGCTCCTAATGCAGCGGCTGCCGCGGTAGCACCGACCAGGCCTGCTGTTTTAGGCTCAACCTGTACATCTTGTAGAGAGATGGCCGTGGGATTGGCCAGGATGGTGATCTCCGTATTGCTGGTTCGGGCGTTATTGGGATCCCCCAGGAACCAGCCCAAATCTTCATCTGCCTGAATCGCCATCCGTGTGACCTCAGGTAAGCTCACCTCAAAGTAGCCGGACCCATAGGTTGAATTAATGGCTATATCATCTGGACATGGTCGGCCGCCATTGATAATGGTTTGGTAAATTTCATCAATTAGGATGTAGCCATTGGCTGTGCTGATTGGAACAGCGTTATAAATTAGTGGACCATTGGCTAAACGGGCGGTGAGCAACGACTGGTTGGACAAAAGCCCTGCTGAATCATTATAGAGGAATAACACTCCATAAGCCTGGGTGCTGTTGGGCAGCAAGGTGGATTTGGAACCAGAAATCTCAGCATTCAGTTCATCCGGGCATTCGCTGACAAAGCTGCGCGGGGAATACAATACATTGCTGGGATCTTCATTATTATTGACCAGGATCACCCGCAGGCGACCCTCACTTCCTTCAGGAATATCGACAAAGAGGGCGATTTCACCTTTGTGCGGATCCTTGGGGAAGATGCCTAGACGACCCAAAGTGGCATCGGAAAGCAGCATCTCGTCACCGTGGGCAATGTAAAGGGAGGAAGTCTCGGATACGGCCGATTCTTCATCCATGTATTTAAATTTGACGGCATAAGTGAAGTAAAGAACCCCTTCCTCCACTTTGGGTGTACATGCCTTTCCATCAAGCTCACTGATCAGCGGCCCATTGCAAGGGATAAACCGTTCTAACAGTTGGTTACTGTCGTAAGGGTTTGGTCGAGCCGGTTCGCGGAGCTGCACCGCCAGGCCATCATATTGGTTGCGTGGGAAATATCCAGGAAGAGGAATAGAAATGTTGCCGGTGATCAGCGATCGATCGGCGGGAAAAACCTGGCCGCCGGCATTGGAAATGGATTCACCTTCGCTGAAGGGACCGGAGGAATTTAGCACCGCGAGTAAGAGGGTATCCTCGGAGACATTGACCACAGTAGAAAAATATTCAAACATGGCTGAGCCGTTGCACCAGGTTTGCCCCTGGCGAATGATTGAATCATTCCATTGAAAAGAGAGTTTGCGGATCTGAATCGGAAACTTGTCTCCGGCAGCAGGTGCCGGTTCATCATCGGCAAACACCCGGGGTGTGACCCAAGAAGAAGGCATCAGCCGGTCCAATCCAACGGCCGCGCCGCATGCGGTGAGCAGTTTTAAGATTGATCGCCGAGAGTAACCCTTATTTTCATTTTCTGTGAATTCGCGTTCTTCATTGTTCATGTTCTAGTTCTCCCGGCTGCTGCAATGTTGATAAAATTCAGGGTCGTTTGTCTCGATGAGGGCGAGACAGCCTGGCTGGAGGACACGCTTCATCATAAGGATGAAAATTTACCCTCCATGCTCACCATTGTAAATAATATAAAGGGGTGATTGGCAGCTTGAATGTGAAAATTGTGTGAAAAAGAAAGGTTATGATTTGGTTTAAGAGTGACGGATAATCACTTTGGGTAAGCCCCAACAGCGAGCACCCATATCACTGGCCATCATAGCCAAACCTTCAGATTCGATGAAATGTTTGTAACTGAAAGGTGGGAAGATGAGGCCATCGCGGTGCAGATTGGCTTGAACCAGCAACATGGTGCTGCCAACGGCATCTAGTTCTACCAACTCCTGATCACTCAGGTCAGACAGATAATGACGGCCGAGACCTTGCGGCGGCTGCAGTAAATCATCAATGATGTATGGCTTCCAGTCGATCTTCCGGGCTTCCGGTTTTAACTTGAAGCTGTTCAGGTCAAAGGGCTGCGATCCGTCACGCTGAAGGCAGTTAGGCACTACGATACGTTTATCTGCGGCCAGGAGCGTTTCAATGATATCAGGAGGATAACTTAACAAGTCGGCGTCGACCCAGAGCACCCAATCCTCATCCTGCAGCGCTTGTTGCAGCAGGGCATTGCGGCTGCGGGCAATGGTGGCCCGGCGCCGGTATTGAATCTGTGGCTGCCAGCGGTTGCCTGAGTGCTCGAAGCCAAAATCTTTGCGAAACAATTGGGCACGGCCGAATTCTCGCTGCAGATCCGGCAGCGCTTCTTGCAGCCGTTGGTATGTACCATCGCTGCTATCGCTCTCCAGGAAGGCGATGGAAATTAGATCATGGGGATAAGTCAGCGCTTTCAGGTTTTTGAGATAGGTAGGAATAACGTGGGCGGCGTTCTTGACCGGCGTGAGGATTATGATCTTTTCTTGTGGTGTTTTTTGGCCAACTGGTGCGGGCGGTTCGGCTAACGCGGGCTGTTTTTCATCCAAGGGGGCTTTTACTCTTTCATCAGGTATCACCTGTCCGGTCAGAAAAGCGCCTAAATTTTCCAATTTAACGCTTAAATATTTTTCATATTCGCGCAAGGCGGGCAGGTATTTGTAATGCTCATAGCGCACGGTGGCGGACATGAGCTGCTGCTGCCAATGATCCTCGTCGAAGGTATTGTGACCATGGAAGATATAAAGGTAAAGATGGGGCATGTCCAGCAGGATAGTGTTTGTGTTGAGGATAACTTTTTCAATAACCGCTGTGTCCTCACCCTGGCGCGTTTGTGGATATTGGCTGACGGCCGAAGTGGGAACAAGTGCTGACCCTTCCCACAGACGATAAGCAGATTTGGCCAGGGATGGTAGGGTGGGCAGCCAGATCATCTCCCGATTGAGCAGGCAGGTGTCGACGCGGTACATTTGGATCGCCGCCATCTGCAGTTCCAGGCGCAAAGGAGCACTGAAATCATCATCGTCCCATTGGGCCAGGTAGCTCCCTTGGGCCTGGGCCAGGGCGTAGTTGCGCAGTTCGCCCAAATTTTTTCCCTCATCGGGGAGCCGGAAAAAGCGAATGCGCGGTTCCTGAAGACGCTTGACCCAATCATGCAACCGATCATCCGGCCCATCATCGACGATGATTAATTCTCTGTTTGGGTAGCTCTGGTTTTTGAAGCAGTGAACGGAGAGCTGGGCCAGCAGAGGCCGTTCACGGGTGATCATCAGGCAGGAGATGAGCGGTTTTTCATGCTGTTCGGCGCTGAAGGCCAGCAGTTGTTCTTCATCGACAAGAAGCTCGCCAGGTTGGAGGCGGCCGCGCATCAGGATCTGTACCGGCGATGGACCCTCCGTTCGGGGCGGATCGGCAAACCAGCTGCCGTGCCAATGGTGGATGGCGAAGGCGTCCTTTTTTACCAGCCAGCGAATTTGTTGGGGCAGGTTGCTCCAAGGCTCGGCGCTGCTCAAAGGGCTGAGCAATTGGTAAGGCAGTAAGAAAAGCTGATTCTGATTCGCATAGCCATTGTAAGCACGACTGAGTAGAAAGGGACCAGTGGCATCTAACGGACCCCCGGCGCTCTGCCAGGAGGCCAGCAGATCGAAGACAAATTCCCAGAAAGGGTGGCCGGGTACGGAAGCTAAGAAGGCGTTGGATACGAGATGGTTCAGGCGGTTGCCGTGCACGATGTAGTTATGCATGTGTGCCGGGGGTTCGGTGGTCAAAGCAAGCTGATGCCCTTCCAATAAAGGTTCGAGGGAGCGCAGCGCTTCATAATCCAGGTCGACATAAACGCCTCCGAAGCGGTGCATAATGAAATAACGCACGGCGTCGACGCGCATGATATGTTGCGGATAAGCGTCATAAATAGGCAAGAACCAGGGGTATTCATCGACGATCAACTGGCGGCAATCTTCGTCGGTCCACAAACGGAACTGCCATCCGGGATGGAAGCGCTGCCAGCTTTCATACCAACCCTGCATGGCTTCGGGGATGTCTTTGTTTTTCCAGGTATGGTGGATGATTTGGGGGATTACTTGGCCTGGTTCAACGGCCGTCTTTTTTTCGGGCACTGCATTTTCTAAAGGATGAACACCCCACCATGTTGGGCTTCTTGCGGATACATTGTTTCTTTGGCGCTCCAAATAGCGATTGACCAAAGATACGGCAGCGCTGATGCCATCTTCCAGGCGCAGCTTTCGGCCCAGTATTTTGGCACGCAGGCGGGTTTGCTTGGCCAGTATTTGCTTGTCGATGATCGCTGCCAGCTGGTCGGATGTGGTTTGGAAAGGATGGACGGCCGTTCCTACGCCTAAATTGACCACGCGTTGGGCATTATAAAACTGGTCGTTGCCGAAAGGCTCAATGACCACGGGACAATATTGGCGTAAGGCGCGGGCCAGGGAGCCAATGCCGCCGTGCTGAATGGCGCAGCGAGCACGGGCGAACAGCCAATCATGAGGGGCGTAATCCAGGAAGTAGATCTGGTCTTGATCACATCCTGGGGGCAGATCGGCTTCTGAAAAATCAGCCCAGCCACGCTGCACGAGCAGGGGCAATTGCAATTTTTGCGCGGCCTCAACGTGTAAACGCAGGAACCTTTGTGGATCTTCAAGAGGCTGGCTGCTGAAGGATAGAACCAGTGGCCGGCGTTCGCAAAAAGACAGGAGATGAGATCCAGGCTGCCATGTTTCCCATGTGGGATCATCCC
Source organism: Anaerolineae bacterium (assembly GCA_028277515.1). The sequence continues at coordinate 9,786 of JANQGC010000203.1, read as the reverse complement.
AATGCCAAAAGCCGGTTTGGTCCAGGCTGGAAAAGGGCTGGAGCTGCTGCGGGTTGGGCTGGGAGAAATGGGGGCTGCTGCCCAGGATGATATGTTCAGCCCACTGGCAGCCATGATGCCAGGCTGGAATCAGCCGCCGCTGGCCCAGGCTGGTCAGGGCTTCGTCGATCAGATAGCGAATGCTTTCATACTGCATGCGCTCAAAGTAGAAGGTGCGGTCGCGTGCCTGGTTGTCGGCCGGCAGCTCAAAGGCTGAAGGATTAACAGAGAGTGTCATCCAGGGGATTTCTTTGACCAGGGAGGCAGCCAGACCGTGCGGCCGAATAGCCGTAGCCAGCAGCAGATCCGCGCCTTCTAAATAGCCGGCCAGCTCTTTAACCTGAGTGATGAATGTTTCCGGCGGTTGTGGTTTGGCCTGGGGATGCTGCTGGGCTTTTGTCAGCGGATGGTTCCAATGATCCCAGGCCCAGGCATGCTCACGCGCTTCTTCCGGCCCACGCTCGACATCGGTCACAGCCACTGCTTGCAGTCCGGCGCGTTCGGCGTAGGGATGCATGGCCTGGTTGATGACCATGAGGATCTCATGCCCTTGCTCCTGCAGTCCACAGGCCAGGGCCAGGTAGGGCAGGTGATCGCCCAGGGTTCCGGAAGTAAAGACAACGATTTTGGCCATTTTCAATCTGTTGATGCGGAATACGGATGAACATGGGCGTCCGTTTGGCGCACCAGGATTATCGCTGGGGCCAATCCTATCAAGGAGAGGAGGGTGCCCGCCCAGTAGGGGACGGTCGGGTCTATGGCGAACAGCGTACCGGAGACGGCCGTGCTGAAAATAGTGGATAGGCTGATCGTTGATTGATACACACCCAGAACCCCTCCACGCAGTTCATCGGCAACGGTGTTTGTGGACAGCGATTGCAGAGGTGGCATCATCAAGCCAAAGCCGACGGCGAAGAACAAGCAGGATACAGCCGCAGCAAAAGGAATGGTGATCGCAGCCAGGATGAACAGGCCAATCGTGCGAAGAGCCAGGCCAATGACCACCAGCCATGCTTCATCAAATCGTTTCAAGGCCGGACGCAACAGAAAGGATTGGGTGAAGAATTGGCCAAAACCGACAACGGCCAATAACAGGCCCACACCCAAAGCGACGACACGCGCACCGGAATCGTTGAAGAGCACCGCTTCACCAAAAAGAGCGAATGTGCCCTGCAGCATGCCCAGGCCGAACTGGCCGATGAAGGCAATGATCAATATCAGCATCAATGGCCAGTTGCGAAACACGGCTGACGGGCTGATGCTGCCCTTGTTGAAGGAGCGGTTAGCTGCGCGTTGTTCAGGGGTCAAGGTTTCGTCCAACGTCAACCAGGTCAGCAGGACCACCCCTGCGGCGGCTACGGAAGCGATGATATAGGGAATGCGTGGTCCAAGCGCGGCCGATAAGAAACCACCCAAGGCCGGGCCAAAGACGAAGCCCAGGCCGAAGACGGCGAAGATGTAGCCCAATGATTCGGTACGTTTTTCGCGTGGAGTGACATCGGTGACGTAAGCCTGGGCGACGATGATATTGCCGCCGGTCAGGCCGTCCAGGATACGTGCCAGGAAGAGCACCTCAAAGCTGGGGGCGACGGCCAACATGAAGAAGCTAACGGCCGTGCCGATCTGGCTAAGGATAAGCACGGGCACACGGCCGTACTTATCGGAGAGACGGCCGAGGAAGGGGCCGGCGATAAACTGCGCCGCGAAGAACGCCGTGACCAGTAAGGTGATCGTCTGCGGCGTCATGTTAAATTCACTTTGGGCATAGAGCGGCAGGATGGGCAAAATCATCGCTGCGCCCAGCATCTGGACGAAGACGATTAGCAAAATTGTGAGCAGGCGGCGGTCGATGCTGCGAAATTTTTCCATAAGGCCGTAGTGTATGGTAGCAAAGGGTTTTGAGCAATTGTTTCTCGGATTGTAGGAGAGGAACCTCGACAGTGATAGTGGAGGGATACGAGGATTGATTTGTTCGAGAATAACCGAAAATTTCTTCAAGGTTGCCAACTATAGTTTGCGGTGCTATAATTAAAATCATATTTAAGGGTTCAATAATGAATGACGACACTAAATCTAAATCGGTGATTATTTTTCGCGATGCTGCGGGAAAAGAGCCCTTTACTAACTGGATTAACAGTTTGCGGGATCCGACGACGCGGCGGCGGACTTTGAAACGTTTGATTCGCCTGGAAAATGGCCAATTTGGTGATTTCAAAAGGTTAGGCGGTGGCATCAGTGAATTGCGTTTCTTTTTTGGGTCTGGTTACCGTGTATATTTTGGTGAGGATGGCGATTTGATAGTCATCATACTCTGTGGAGGGGAAAAAGATAGTCAGGATAGAGACATTCAACTGGCGAAGGCTTATTGGAAGGAGTATTTAGAAAATGATTGATTATAGAAACTTAGATGACGTAATGGTTGAATACTTCAGTACGCACCCGGAAGAGGTGGAAACTTTTCTTACAGAGATCTTTGCCGACTATGCACAGGACAATGATTTAGCTTCATTGTTGTCTGCCTTACGAATAATTGCTCGTTTGCAAGGCATCACGGATATGGCTGCCGAGATTGGTATGACCCGCCAAGGTCTTCAAAAGGCGCTCTCAGTCAATGGTAACCCACGGTTGGATACCATTAATGCTATAATGAAAGTAATGGGATATCAATTGATGCCTCAACGTATGATATAATCGAAGTAGATTGCAGACGAAAAATAAAAGTTTACTCGTACTGGGATTATTGAGCCTTATTTGGGGCTCTTATTTTTTGTTGATCCAGATCGCCGATGATTCTTTCCCGCCGCTGTTCATTTCTACGGCACGGTTGTTGTTAGGTTCACTGGTAATTTATCCCGTTTTACGATTCCGGAAAGTATCATTGCCCCCGTTGGGCAAGGTGTGGCTACCATTTTTACTCATCGGTATATTTGAAGCGCTTCTGCCGGCCTTTTTAATCGCTTTTGGCGAGAAATCTGTACCCCAGGCCCTGGCTTCGATATTGTTCAGCACGATGCCTATTTTCACGGTGATTATCGGTATTCTATGGCTTCACCGGCCTGTAGGCCGGGTCAAGGCCATCGCTGTGTTAATTGGTTTCTTAGGCGTGATCGTTGTTCTACTGCCGCAGCTAAGCGCAAGTAATGAATCGGCCGCATTTATCGGTGTTTTAGCTATTCTTGCCGCCGCCGCCGGGAAAGCGTTTGCCGCTTTATATTCAAAACAGGTATTGGAAGGAAAAGAACCGCTGCAGGTGGTGGCGGGGATGATGATATCCACGGCCGTTTTTAGCATCCCGATCACCCTTTTTGTAGAAGATATAAGAGAAATCTCTCCTACCCCGGAAAGCACCATAGCCTTGCTGCTGATCGGCGTTTTTGGCGCGGGTGTGGCCTTCATTCTTTTCTTCTGGCTGATCAAAAATCGTGGACCGACCTACGCCTCTCTCGTCCGCTTCAGCGAACCGCCCGTAGCCTTGATCTTGGTTGTCCTGACCGGCAGCGCCACGTTGCAGCCCCTGGTCTTTGCCGGTCTAATCCTGATCCTGACCTGCCTGGCCTTGATGAATGGTTATCTGGATAATTGGTTGAAAAAGCTGGATAACTACCTAAAAATAAATTTACATCTGTAAAAATTGTCTGCTTATAATACAAATTAATGTTCCTTTACTTGGAGAACATTGCTCACGCTGTGGGGTTTCTGCTGCTAATGACATGCGCGGGGCTTTCCAGCTTGCAGCTGCAACGAAAAAGCCCATTCTCTTGATCAAGATCATTTCCCCTCTTTAAGCCATGTGTTAACATCGGGAACATGGTGCCTTGGCGACGAATCATCCCCTTGATCATGATCGTTGTCATCTTTGCCTTGCTGGCGGGGATGTGGACCGGACTGCTGCGCATTGGTTGGGCCTGGCCCACGCCGCGACCCTCACTAGCCGGGCTGCACGGGCCGCTGATGGTTTCCGGCTTCCTGGGTACGCTGATTGGCCTGGAACGAGCCGTGGCTATGGGGCGCAGTTGGCCGTTTCTCAGTCCGATTTTAAGCGGAATCGGGAGCTTGATGTTGGTCACCGGTTTGGTTGAAGCAGGGTTGATCTTGATTGTATTGGGCAGTTTGATGCTTGTGGCCGTTTCGACGGCCATGGTGCGCCAGGTACGTGAGTTATATACAGTGACCATGGGATTGGGCGCCCTGGCCTGGCTAGGCGGCAACTTGTTGTGGCTGGTAGGGCGGCCGGTTTACCAGGCCAGTTACTGGTGGGCGGGCTTTTTGTTGCTGATCATCGCCGGTGAACGGCTGGAATTGTCGCGTGTGCTCAGGCCGGCGCGGCGTACTAAGCAGTTGCTCAGCCTGGCAGCGGCAATTTTTGTTTTGGGACTGCTGGTTTCTTTGTTCTCTTATGAGGTAGGCGTCCGCATTGCCAGCGTTGGTTCGTTGGCTATGGCTTTGTGGTTCGTCCGTTTTGACATTGCCCGGCGAACGATTCACAAGGAAGGTCTTACGCGATATATTGGCTGGAACTTGTTGCTGGGCTATTTCTGGCTGGGAGTGAGCGGCCTGGTGGGTTTGTATTACAGTCCGCTGGTGGCAGGTCCGATATACGATGCCTGGCTGCACGCACTTTTTCTTGGTTTTGTGTTCAACATGATTTTCGCTCATGCCCTGATAATCCTGCCGGCGCTTTTAGGCGTGAACATCACCTTCAAAAATATTTTTTATCTACCATCCGTACTCTTGCAGTTGTCCTTGATCATGCGCATCATTGGCGATCTCACGCTGCAAATGGATTGGCGTCGTTGGGGTGGTTTGTTGAACGCCTTGGCCATTTTGTTATTTGCGGTGATTATTGCTGGGCATATGTTGATTAGCGGGGTTGTTAGGGGCGAGTATACGAGTGGCGAGTAGCGGATTTTGCTGTGAATTGTTGATTAAGCTTTAAAAAATAAATGGGTAAACGTAACCAAGGATTCCCTTCCTTGTTACAAGCGCGCGAAATGGATTTCGCGGTTACGAGGTTTTATGAACGTTGAAAGGAGTTTCTATGTCTGATTCGTTAATAGCAAATATCATTATAGATGATCTGGGGGCGTTTGTTGCCGACATTAGCGAGGATTCGATACTAAGCCGTACGGTCTATAAAGATGACGGTGTGCGCGTGATTTTGTTTGGCTTTGCCCAAGGTGAGACGCTGTCTGAGCACACCAGCACTTTTCCGGCGATTTTGCATTTTCTGAAAGGAGAAGCTCTGGTCACCCTAGGGCATGAAGCGTTGAAGGCTCGCCCGGGCACCTGGGTGCATATGCCGGCTCATCTGCCGCACAGCATCAATGCCCAAACCGAGGTGAAAATGCTGCTGATTATGTTGGTTTCCGGATGATGCCGGATCTGCAATGTCCCATTCTATCCGAATAAAATCTTATGACCGTAACCACCCCGCGGCCTACCGCTGGGCGTTTTACAGCGCGTTGGCTATCTTTGCGCTTGCCGGTTTAAGCGGGGCGCTGCTGCGCTTTGGGGCCATTTATGGCTTTCCTGGGGAGTTGCAATTCGCCAATGTGCGCCATGCCCATTCACATCTGATGTATTTCGGCTGGGTGACGCCGGCGCTGATGGCGCTGATTGCCGCCAACCTGCCGCAGGTGAGCGGCCGTCGCATGTCATCACGTTTCCGCTGGCCAATTATCCTGTCGCTTATTGCTGGATTATCCTCTTTTTTGCCATTTTTATTATTTGGCTATCGCCCGGCGATCATTGGCGGACGGCCGCTGCCCCTATCGGTAATCGTCGCCGGATTGAATATCTTCACCTGGTATTTCTTTATCTGGCATTATTGGCGTGAGACCAAGGGGATCGGCCGCAATATCCCTCTGCAATTGTGGGATGCCGCTTTGGTATTTCTTGTTTTCGCTTCGCTTGGCGCCTGGGGCGTGGCTCTTGTTTCCCGGTTTAACCTGGAAAATCCTTTATGGTCGCTGGCATTCACCCATATTTTCCTGGATACGTTTGGTTTCGGTTGGTTTGCCCCGGCGCTTCTAGGTTTGGTCTATGCAGGCTATCCCACGGTGGCGAGCAGCCCATGGCCGCGCAGGGGCATTACACTGCTGGTGATTGGGCTGCCGGTCCTTTTCTTATTGTTCATGCCCTTACATGTCGTGCCTCCGGTCATTCGCTGGATAGGCGCGGCCGGTGCTCTCCTGGTGGCAATAGCCTTTCTCATTCATGTATGGGTGCTCTGGCCATTGGGCGGCCGAAAATGGCGGGTTCCTTTGCTCTTTCTGACCTTAACGGCGCTGATGCTGCTGGCTAATATGATTCCCAGTGCGGCCCAATGGGCGATCATTGCCGGCTTACGCATCCCTTACCTGCATTGGCTGCTCTTAGGATTCGTGTCCCTGGGATTGTTGACGGCCGGACAGGCACATTGGGGTTTCAATAGTATTCCGGGCTGGGGCTGGATGGCTGGGGCGATCATCCTGCTGATCCTGAGCTTGATGCCGCTGACGACCTTGTGGCCGGCAGCTTTGCGTGGTCCCTGGACGCGGCAGGTAAATGCCTGGTTCTCATTAGGTCCGGCATTTGTCGCTTTTTGTATATTGATTGTAGCATTAAGTCGTCAGGAGTAAATTTTTAGAATGCCGACATTAACCCGATGGTTTATCAAATCATCAATGCTTTATTTGATCGCGGCGATGATTTTACTACTGCTAACTACATTGAACGCAGTCATTAAACTGCCGCGCTTTGTTGCTTTTCTCAATTTTCATCTGCTGGTTGTAGGCTGGGTGACAGAGATGATTTTTGGTGTCATTTACTGGATGTTTCCCATCATCAAACGAGCCAATCCGCGAGGCAGTGCTGCCCTGGGTTGGGCAACTTATATCTGCTTGAATATTGGACTACTTCTGCGAACGGTTGGCGAACCCTGGTTGGGAGTTAACCCAAAGGCCTCTGTGGGCTGGGTTTTGGTTTTGTCTGCGCTCTTGCAGTGGCTGGCGGCCGTTTTCTTTCTGATCAATTCCTGGCCGCGCATCAAAGAACGCTACCGGGGAGAATGAGATGCCGCCCTTAAGTCAATGGTATGTTCGCCTTGCTTTCTTCAATCTGTTTGCGGGCTTCACAATTGGAGCATTGATCCTGGCCAACAAGGGAATTTCTATTCATCCCATGCTGTGGGGCTTGCTGCCGGCACATATTGAACTGCTGCTCATCGGTTGGATCGTTCAGCTAATCATGGGTGTAGCTTTCTGGATCGCCCCCCGCTTTTGGAAGCCTCCTCGGCGAGGTAATGAAACAGGGGCCTGGATGGCTTTCCCTCTGATCAATATTGGGGTCTGGTTGGTGGTGCTCAACGCTTTCTTGAGTATCAGCATTGGGATGTTGGTGGTTGGCAGGATAATGGAATTAGCGGCGGTGATAGCGTTTATCCTACACTTATGGCAGCGCATTGTTGGGCGGGATTTTCAACCGCCGTAGCACGAGCTTTCCAGCTTGCAGCTGAATTAAACAAGCTGGAAAGCTTGTTCTACAATTGGGGTCGAATGCCTTGATTTTCAACCCACCAGATCTCCTGGGCGAAACGTTTGATAAAGGTGCGGTCGTGAACCACAGCGATGATTGTGCCCTCAAAACTGCTTAAAGCTTGTTCAAATTGTTCGCGAGAGGGAATGTCCAGATGGTTGATTGGTTCGTCTAAGAGCAGGACATTGCAGCCGCCCAGGATGAGTTGGGCCAGTTCCAGGCGGGCGCGCTGGCCATAGCTCAACCGGCTGTTGGGCAGCAAGGGTTCATCTCCGGTGAAGAGAAAGTAGGAGAGAAAAGTGCGCGCGGCCGTTTCGTTGCCGAAAGCATGCTGTACGGTTTGTAACGGGGTCAGGGACAGGTCTAGGTTGCTTTGTTCCTGGGTCATTATACCCAACACCACGCTGGGACCACGGTCAACCTGACCTTCCAGCGGGGGTAATTCACCGGTGATGGTACGCAGTAGGGTGCTTTTTCCGCTGCCGTTAGGCCCGGTCAGGACGATTCGCACTCCGGAAGCAGCCGTTAGTTGCAACCCTCTCAGCAGCGGATAGGCAGGGTCATAGCCGACGCTCAAATCTTGCAAGGTGAGCACGGAACGGCCGAGAGGTGCCATTTCAAAATCGAGCTTTATTTTGCGTGCTTGCTCCGGTTTTTCAACCCGCTCCTCGGAATCGAGATAGCGCTCTAGCTTTTGCGTTCTTGACTTGGCCTTCTGAGCGACCTTTTTGGCGACGGAACGTTGGTAATCCTTGTAGCCCTTTAATTTCATTTTTTCTCCACCCGTTTGACCGAACTGGCTGCCCATTCCATGCCCTCAGCCTGGGCACGTGTTTGGACGATATCCTGCTGGATACGCCGGATCTCCTGTTGTTGATCGCGGTAGGCAGCCCATTGCTTCTCACGTTCTAATGCAAGTTGGCCCACATAGTCAGCGTAATTACCCGCATATTCCTTGGCTGTTTGCTGCTGCGGATTCATGGCCAAAATGCGGTTGACCGTGTGGTCAAGGAAAGTGCGATCATGGGAGACGATCAGAACGCCTCCTGGAAAGGAGGAAAGCCAATTTTCCAACCATTTCAACATGCTGATATCCAGGTGGTTGGTTGGTTCGTCTAGCAGCAGCAGTTGGGGGTCTTCAAGCAGGGTTATAGCCAGGTTGAGCCGCGTTTTTTGTCCGCCGCTTAACTGCTTGATCAGCAGATCATCTGGTATGTTATCCAATTCCAGGGCGGCCAGGATCGTGGCCGACCGGCCGGCATCGGCGCGGCTGATGCGCCCCAAGAGGTGATCGTATGCCGCTTGCAGGCGTTCGTCATTGGGGTTTTCAGCCAATGCTTGCGCCAGGTCAGCCAACTCTTTTTCTAACCCGGTGATGTCTCCGGCGGCTTTGTTGACCACCCTGGATACGGTCAGATGGTCATCAAGCTCAAAACCCTGGGGTAGATAGCCGATACGCAGGCCGGGGTCCCGCGTGATATGGCCGGCATCGGCCGCTTCCTGGCCGGTGATGATGCGCAGGAGAGTGCTCTTGCCGCAGCCGTTGGGTCCGACGAGACCCACCCGGTCCCTGGCATTGATACTAAATGTGACATTGTTGAATAAAGAAGTAAAGGCGAATGATTTCGCAAGTTGGTGTACGGTAATAAACATATCCACCTCCAATCGCCATCCAAAGCGGACAGCTATTGGCTAGGGCAGCACGGTGTCTGCCGGTCAGGCCACTAAATCAGGAGTTATGAAGGTGAACTTATCTCGTCATTCCGTATCGCAACCTCGCTTTTGCGGAGTTTATGAAGGATACAATTAGCAGTGCGACTTGTCAAAGATTGGTCCAATCTCCAAGATTGGTCCAATCTATTACGCTCCAATTTTCTGAGAAATCCATACTGCATCATGTTCATTGAAGGGTGGGGGTGGCGGATCTTCCTGATAGTTGAGCAAGCGTTCATATCCGACCAGGGCGAAGCAGGCATCAACGGCCGCTTGAAGCTGTAACGGAACATCCTCATCCGGCGGCAGGAGGGGCACCGGCACGTTGGGCAGGGGATCGCGCAAGGAAATGGCCCAAACCTCGGTTTTCGGCCGTTTGGTGAAGCGGCTGAGGAAAACGTAATAAGGAGCGGGCGGCAGGTGGCCTTCGAGGGGAATTCGGCCGCCACGCCGAATGAGATCGATTTCCAACAAATGCGTGCGCGATTTAATGAAAACGCGCACGCATTTGTTGGAAAT
>JANQGC010000273.1 GCA_028277515.1 Anaerolineae bacterium | reverse complement strand
TTGACCAGGCCCTGGGGAGCATTTCCGGCTCGTTGAAACTGGCCAAGAATGGAGATGGCGAACTGTATTGGCCCGAATTTGGTATCAACCAGGTCGGCGGTATGCAGCCGGGGCAAGGATATCAATTGTATATGGATCAGGATGGGTCGCTTGTGTATCCGTAAGTGCTTATAACACGAATTACAAATCCTGAAAGAAAATTGCGTCCCAATATTGAGGGAAAAATCGATGAAATTTGAACGAGTCGTAGGAAATAATTCCGGGCATTTGAGATTAATCTCATCCTTGATTGCCGGTCTAATGCTGCTGTTGGGGATTAGCGTCTCCCATACATTTAGCGCCACATCAGAACTTGTGATTAATGAAATCATGGTTTCTAACAACTCCTTTTTGCGCGATCCGGACTATAACAATTACTCCGGCTGGATCGAGATTTATAATACAGGCAACAGCAGCATTAGTTTGAATGGTTATGCGCTAACAGATGACTTAAATATCCCGGACAAATGGGTGATTGGCAATCAAGTAATTGGTCCAGGGGATCACCTCCTTTTCTGGACTGATGATCAGGATAAAATCAACCACACAAACTTCAAACTGCGGCACAGGGGTGAGGATGTTGGTTTATTCACCCCCGAAGGCGTTCTGGTTGATGGTTTTTCATTTGAAGAGCAGGTGGGCAATGTTTCCTACGGGCGGCAAACCGATGGCAGCACCAGTTGGGTTTATTTTCAGGACCCGACTCCGGGTGGGTCTAATAACACGGTGGGACTGCCTGATACGGACCAGGCTGGGAAACCTTTGTTTTCTCATCTAGGGGGTTTTTATAACAACAGTTTCACTTTAACCATCACGCCCCCGGAAAATGGCGTTCTGGTCACCTATACCACAGACGGAACCGAACCAACAGAAAATTCCACCACGGTGAGTGGTGGTATTCCGATCAACAGCACAGCAATCGTCCGCACCCGCGCTTTCCAGAATGGCGTGTTGGATAGTCCCATTGTCACCCATTCATATTTAATCAATGAAGGCACAACACTTCCGGTCATCTCTTTGGTCACTGATCCTGATCATTTTTTTGGGAATTACAACGGCATTTATGTCATTGGTTTAAATGGCACGGATGCCAAATGTGGTGTAGACATCATCGCCAATTACTTTCAGGATTGGCAGCGGCCGTTAAGTGTTGAATTTTTTGAAGCGGATGGCACACCGGGCTTTAAATTTGATGCTGAGATGGAGATCCATGGCGGTTGCTCGAGAACCCGGCAGATCAAAGGTCTGGATATCTCCCTAAACTATAAAACAGGGCTAAATAAGTTTGAATATGATCTTTTTCCCGGATATGAGCTGAACGAGTTTAAGGCTTTCTTGCTACGTGCATCCGGCCAAGACCAAAATGTAACCATGTTTAAGGATGGTATGGTGCAGTCGTTGTCCCAACATCAGATGGATATTGACAGCCAGGCTTATCGTGCGGTGACCGTATTCATCAATGGAAACTATTGGGGGATTCAGAATATCCGTGAAAAATTGAACGATGATTATATCGATACGCACCATGGTGAAACGGAAATCGACCTGATCAGTAGAAAAAATAATAATATTGAAGTCAAAGATGGGGATCAAATTGCGTATGATGCACTGGAGAGCTTCGTGCGCAACAACGATCTCAGCGATCCTGATAATTATGCCTCTGTTGCTGAACGGGTGGACATCAATGAGTTTTTGAACTACCAGATCTCCCAAATTTATTCCGGCACACGGGATTGGCCCCATAACAATATCCGCTTTTGGCGCCCACGCCGCGAACTTGGACAGTGGCGCTGGATGGCATTTGACCTAGACTTTGCATTTAAAAATCCAGCCCAAAACTCGATTGCCTGGGCGACTGATCCGGATGCTAATTTCGAGTGGGCAACACTGTTTTTGCGTAAGCTACTCGATAATGAGGGTTTCCGCGATGAATTTGTTCAGCGCTTTGCTGGACATTTAAACACTTCCTATGAAGCAAACCGCGTCGTCGGTATTATCGATAGTTTTCAAGCAAACATCGCTGCTGAAATGCCACGACATATTGATCGCTGGGGTGAGCCGACGATGGAAACCTGGCAGACGGAGGTTGAAGGATTGCGCGATTTTGCCAGGCAAAAACCAGCATATATGACGGATCACTTGATCGACTATTTTGATCTTTCAGGTACGAACAACCTTACCGTCTACACAAATGTCGGGGGCAAGGTCATCATCAGCGGGGTCGAAGCCCCGGAACCAGTCTACAGTGGAGCATACTTTGGTGGGGTTCCGATTCGGCTTGAGGCGCTCCCTGATCTCGGCTATGAATTTGTAGAATGGCAAGAATTGAGTGCGAGTGATGAGGAGACTTTTATTACTTTGAATGGAGATTTTACAGTGACGGCCGTTTTCGAACCAACTGGCCCACCTCCGGAAATTGTGATCAACGAGATTCATTACAATCCTTCCAACACGCAGGGTTCAGATGATGATTATGAATTCCTGGAACTGGTCAACATTGGAGGCGGCACAGTGGATCTGAGCGATTTCACTTTTACTGACGGCATTGATTACACGTTCCCGGCAGCGAGCAGCATTGCTCCGGGAGAGATTATCCTGCTGGCCAAGAATGCGATCAGCTATAGTAGTTTGAGTTGCCAGGTGTTCCAATGGACGGACGGATCGCTCTCTAATGGGGGAGAAGCCGTGCAGTTTGAGGATGGAACCGGCGCGGTGCTGGATTTCGTGGAATATGATGACGAGGGAGATTGGCCGAGTGAGCCGGATGGCAGCGGGCCGTCTTTGGAGTTGAAAAATCCGGACCTGGAC
>JANQGC010000197.1 GCA_028277515.1 Anaerolineae bacterium | reverse complement strand
CTCTGACGCCATTACCAACCATGTTAATCGACACCCATTGTCATCTCGATTTTGACCGCTTTGCTGAAGATCGGGATCAAGTTGTTGCTCGGGCGGCCGCATCCGGCGTTGAACGCATCATCGTTCCCGCCTTGGACTTAAACAACTGCTCCTCTGTGCTACGCCTTTGCGAAAAATACGAGGGAGTATTTGCTGCCGTTGGCGTCCACCCCAATTCTTCTGCTGCATGGCAAGATAGCTGGATTGAAAAGATTCGAGCGTTCACCAATCACCCCAAAGTGGTAGCCATTGGCGAAATAGGGCTTGACTATTATTGGGACCGGTCTCCTAAAGACGTGCAGCATCGCGCCTTATCTCACCAACTGGCTCTCGCTGCCGAGCTGGATTTACCGGTCATCATTCATAACAGGGAGTCAAGCGCCGACGTCATACAATTGCTGCGAGAATCACCTCTTTTCGGCCGAGATAATCCTGGTGTACTGCATTCCTTCTCTGCCGGCCGGCAAACGGCCAAGGCAGCCCTGGAGATGGGCTACTACCTGGGTTTTACCGGACCGGTCACCTTTAAAAAGGCGGACGACTTGCGCCAAATTGCCTCCCAAGTTCCCTTGGATCGCATCCTGGTCGAAACGGATGCCCCCTTTTTGGCTCCCCAGCCTCGGCGCGGCAAACGCAATGAGCCGGCTTACGTCATCTATATCGCTCAACGGCTTGCTGAACTGCACAATATAGATCTCGAAACATTTGCCCAAAGAAGCAGTGCAAATGCTGTGCGGCTCTTTGGACAACAACTGCTATAGAGATTAAATGGATGCCCCGGAAACAACATCACCTGTAGATTTGTCAATCGTTACCGTCAGTTGGAATGTATGTAACTTGCTTCGTGACTGCCTTAACTCTGTGGAGCATGGGCAAGGGAGTTTGAACCTGGAAATGATTGTGGTTGATGGGGGATCGACCGATGGCAGCCCGCAAATGGTTAAAAACGAGTTTCCCTGGGTTAAGCTGATCATCCGGTCAGAAAACCTGGGATTCCCAAAGGGAAATAATCTCGGCATCCAACAAGCCCAGGGTCGTCATATTCTACTGTTGAACCCGGACACCATCGTATTAGATGATGCCTTATTTCAAATGGTGACTTATCTTGATAGTAATATTGATGTGGGCGGTCTCGGCGCGCAGCTGCTCAATCCAGATCAAACCATCCAGTCTTCCCGCCGGCGCTTCCCCACTTTCTGGACAGCGATTTTTGAAAGCACCTGGTTGGAACCCTATGCTCCGGCGCGCATTAAAAGGCGATATTATGTTCAAGATTTACCCTTGGATGAGATTACCGATGTCGATTGGGTGACCGGTGCCTGTCTGATGGTTCCCCGGCGAGTCATCAAACATGTAGGGCTTTTAGATGAAGATTATTTTATGTATTCAGAGGAGTTAGATTGGTGCCGGAGAATAAAAGAGGCTGGCTGGCGAATCGTCTATTTTCCACCGGCAAAGATCGTCCATTACATCGGCAAGAGCAGCGAGCAAGCGGTGACTGCCCGGCACATCAATTTTCAGAGGGCTAAATTGAGATATTTTCGTAAATTTGACGGCCGTTTAGTTGCACTCATTCTACGCATATTTTTACTCATAAATTATATCTGGCAGTTTGGTCTTGAGGCGCTCAAGGGATTGTTGGGCCATAAACGCCCCTTACGCCTGCAGCGGATGCACGCCTACTGGCAGGTGATTCGTTCCGGCCTGCGTCCCGCGGGGTATTGAGTTATGAAAATAGGCTTAATCACCGGTGAATTTCCGCCCCTTGAAGGAGGCGTTGGCGCTTTTACCCAAGAGTTGGCACGGGCGCTTTATAACCTGGAACATGAGGTTCATGTCATCTCCAGCCGCAAGACAAGACCGGAGTCGGCCGACCGCTCCTTCCGTAATCGTCATGAACCCGTTGATCTCCAGTTCGCCCAGTTGCATCCCCGTATTGAACGGTGGCGTTGGCCTTCGATTGCAACTATCGTCGATATCATTTTGCGGACCGAGTTAGACATCGTCAATATCCAATACCAGGCCGCCGCTTATAACATGAACAGCGCGGCGGTCAATATACTGCCCTGGCGTCTGAAGGGCATGGTCAAGAATGTCGTCACGTTTCACGATCTACGAGCACCTTACTTGTTCCCTAAGGCAGGCAAGCTACGCCAGGCAGCGGTTAACTTCATGGCCAGAAAAGCAAATGGTGTCATTGCCACCAATCTTGAAGACTATGAAACTTTAAAATCCCAGTTGTCATCTCCCATCGCCCACATTCCAATTGGCAGTAATATCGAATCTTATACGCCAAACCATATTGAAATTTCAGAAGTTCGCCAAAAGCTGGGGCTTGAAAAAGATGACTTTTTGCTCGGTTATTTTGGTTTTTTGAATGAGAGCAAGGGTGCGGATATTTTGCTAAATGCGTTGAGCCGTTTAAACTCCCGCTTTCACCTTGTATTTATAGGTGGGCAAACAGGGGCGAGTGACCCTACGAATAAAGCATATTTACAACAAATGAAAGGCTTAGTTGAGGAACGCAATCTATCCGATCGCGTGCATTGGACCGGGTTTTTATCGGAAACGCGCGTATCTGCTCATTTACACGCGGCAGATTTGTTGGTGATGCCCTATCGTGACGGCGCTACGCTGCGGAGAGGAACGTTAATGGCCGTGCTGGCTCACGGCCGTCCATTGCTGACCACCAGACCAGACCGGGCCGGACCGGATTTGATCCACCAAAAAAATGTTTGGCTTGTACCCAGAGAAGATAAGGAATCCCTGACCTTGGCTATTAAACGGCTAGCAGAGGATGATCATCTACGCCAAATATTGGGACAAACTGCTGCCCAGACGGCGTCATTATTCACATGGGACAAAATTGCCGAACAAACGGCGACTTTTTTTGAAATTTTATGAACCGCAGGAGATTGCTTACAACTATGAAAAAAGCAACTGTGTTAACTTTTTTGTTGATTGCATTTCTACTCTTTACCGGCTATTTGTTCACCCTTCAACCCGCTCAAATATCGGCTGAGGCCGAACAACCGGAATCAATTTATTTCCCAATGGTAAAAACACCATTTAAACCTGGGGTCACACCATTCGCCACCGATATATCCAGCCCTTTTGAGGTGACAGACATCGTCGATCCTGGTGACGGTAGGCTTTTTGTCGCCATCAAGGAAGGTCGGATTCTAATTGTGAACCCCACGGGCGAGATTGAAGAACAACTGCTGCTCGACATCCGTGATAGAGTATATTCTTCAGCCTTTGAAACTGGTTTATTAGGGTTAGCGGTCCATCCAGATTACGCCGCAAACGGCTACATTTACGCTTATTACAACCAGATGATAGACGGGCAATTATTTTCAGGCGTCTCCCGCTTTACAGTTTCAGAAACAGGAACGGCCGATCACCAAAGCGAACAAAACTTGCTCAGATTAGAAGAACCGAGAGATATTCATCAAGGGGGTGCATTAGCATTTGGTCCCGATGATGGTTTTTTATACATTGCCACCGGAGATGGGGGGACCCCTTTCGATGAGGCCGGATTTTCACAATCTTTACAAAGCCTTCATGGTAAAATTTTGCGAATTGATGTCGATCAATGGTCGCCTTATTCAATTCCATCAGATAATCCTTTCGTTGACAATCCCGATGCATTGGGTGAGATTTGGGCATATGGTCTGCGTAATCCGTGGCGATTTAGTTTTGACCGGGAAACCGGTGATATGTACATCGCCGATGTTGGCGATGCCAATTGGGAAGAAATCGATCTCATTCCAGCCGGCAGTGGGGGTGGTCAAAATTTTGGGTGGCCGTGTTATGAAGGCGAAGAATTTTTCGTTGAGGACGTTTGCGACCCGGAAATGGATTATACAATGCCTATTTTTACCTACGCCCATGAACAGGATATCCATCATTGTTCCGTCACCGGTGGCTTTGTCTACCACGGCAGCCAAATACCCGAACTGAAAGGGAAATATATTTTCGCCGATCTTTGCGCCGGCAGTATATGGTCTCTCGCCTCTGATGGGCAAAATGGATGGCGTTATCAGAGGTGGACTGGA
The DNA here is from genome assembly GCA_028277515.1 of Anaerolineae bacterium. The sequence goes on along the minus strand of JANQGC010000197.1, from coordinate 9,749 downwards.
TTTTCCCAAAATTGGAGTTCAATTGGTGAACGCTCGGACGGCGAGTTGTTCTTCGGCAGCATTAACTATAATGCCATATTCCAGTTGACAAGAGCGGAGTATCAAGCCACCCGTTAAGTAAATATTCAAAGTGCAAACCGACTTAATATTGTACGTTCTGATTGGAACCAATGAATGAGAAACATTGGATAAGCCTAATTCTCATCCTGTTTGTCATCCAGGGATTCACTTATGCCCTGGTGACACCTGCGTTCGAGGCCTCAGATGAATTGTGGCATTACCCTATGGTTCGGCACCTGGCTGATGGGAATCCGCTGCCGGTACAGGTTTTCGACCCGGAATTGGCAGGACCGTGGAGACAGGAAGCCAGCCAGCCTCCCTTATATTATTGGCTTGGCGCCGGTTTAACCTTCTGGATTGACACCTCAGACATGACGCAGGTGCGTCAAGAAAACCCCCATGTAGACAACGGTTTAATTACCCAGGATGGAAATCGCAACCTGGTTGTGCATCATCCATTAGCCAATCCCTGGCAAGGAACCTTGCTTGCTGTACGCATTGTTCGACTTTTCTCAGTGATACTCGCAGCGGTTACCGTTTACTTGACTTTTCTAATCGGTAGACAAGTTCATCCTAAGCGACCGGAAATCGCCTTAGGAGCCGCGGCCGTAACCGCATTTCTGCCTATGTTCCTCTTTATTAGCGGTTCGGTTAACAATGACAACCTGGCCATCATGCTGGCCTCGCTGGCACTATTTATGATGATTAAAATAGTCATAGATGGTCATTCCAAAAAAGGAAAATTTATTAATTGGCTCATTTTAGGCTGCATCATTGGTCTTGGTTTGTTAACCAAGGAAGGAACTATCGGTTTGCTGCCACTGGCCTGGGGAACCGCTTTTGTTGCCGCCTGGCAAAATGACACAGATCAAGATAATGTCTCTTCAATCAAAATTTCCTCAACCCTGGGATGGCTCCTCAGATTAATATTGAAATCCATCCCCCCATTTGTAGTCGCGATTTTGCCGGTTCTAATCATCGCCGGGTGGTGGTATTATCGTAATATCGAGCTGTATGGTGACTGGTTGGGTTGGTCAGCGTTTATTGCCGTTTTAGGCCAGCGGGGTCACCCAGCGTCTCTCGCGCAATTGTGGGGCGAACGCCAGGGCTTTCTTATGGCCTATTGGGGGCTTTTTGGGGGAGTCAACTTGCCAATGCCCGGTTGGATATATGCCATTTTTAACGGCTTATTGCTAATTTCACTGGTTGGCTTCGCTTATTTTTTCCTTCGTTTAATTTGGCGCTGGATTCGGGATAATAGAGAGCAAAAGATTACGCTTAGAATTTTTATTGATCATGCCCTGCGTTTCACGGCCGATAATTTCGCTCTCATCGCCTGTTTGTTATTCGCAACGGCCGTCGTCTATGGCCTGGTGCAATGGGCCACAACGACCTGGTCATCACAGGGACGGCTGGTTTTTACCGCTCTGTCCGCTTTAAGCATTCTCTTCATAACCGGGTTAGTTGGCTGGTTACCCCAACGGCCTGCGCGCTGGATAACCGGCCTCATTGCCGTCATCTTCTTTATTCCCGCCACATTAGTCCCCTTTCTCTGGATCCGGCCACATTACCAACCTTCACAATATGTCGCCCCTCGACCGTATGTTTTGTATCCACAGAACACAACCTTCGGTGAGGCTCTACGCTTGAAGAACATCTCAGTCGATCCTGGCGTAAGTTCCGATTTAAAACCCGGCGATCCCCTTTGGGTGCATTTAGAGTGGGAATCGCTCCAAAACTTGGATGAAGACTGGAGCGTTTTCGTTCATCTTGTCGATCCCATATTAAACCGGCCGATCGCCCAGCGGGATATGTATCTCGGCCAGGGGCTTTTATTAACCTCCTGGCTCGATCCCGGGCAAACGTTGGTCAATTCCTACCAGCTTCAAGTCCCCAAAACGGCCATTGCTCCTGCTCAGCTCGATCTGGCCGTAGGGCTATACCAATATTCAACCGGGGAAAGGCTGGAAACATCAAAGGGAAATGATTCAGCGATCATAGCCAAGGTCAAACTTGACGCTTTGAATGGTGCAACACCCAATCCCATCCAGGTTAATTTTGAAGATGAAATGGAATTATCCGGGTTTGAATTGCAGCCCAGATTGGTATCCGCAGGAGAGACAATCAATTTAATCCTCTATTGGCAAGCCCAGAACGCATTAGATAATGATTATACCATTTTCGCCCAGGTTCTCGGACCGGACACGACACGATGGGCAAGCTATGATCTTAACCCGTCAGAAGGCACGTCCAACTGGTTGCCAGGGGAAATCAAACCTTTATCTCTATCGTTAACCATAGACGAGAATGCCCCACCTGGCCTTTACCCGCTGGTGGTTGGCCTCTATACTCAAGATGATCAGGGAAATTTCAATCGGCTGCAAATCTTGACTGAAGACGGCCGGCTCACCGACGATTTTTTAGAGCTTACAAACATTCGGATAGAATGATATTTATTCAATGACCCGATAATTTTCCTAAACGCTAAAAATTTAACGGCGTTCGTTTTTTAGATTTCCGCAACACTAATCGTATGAGTCTCCTAAAGGAAAAACTACCTAAACCGGATCTTTCTTTTCTGAATCCCGCGCATTCGCCTCTTGGATTCGGGATTCTGGCCGGGTTATTTGCTATCTTAGGCGGTGTCGTCCTGGGATTTGGTGGTCCAATCGCCGCTGCCGCCCTGGTCATCGCCGGAACAGCCACACTCATCGTCTTACGCGATATTGAGATTGGCTATTGGGGCGTGATCGCCGTCGTAACCCTTTTGCCTTTTGCTACATTACCCATTGACATCGGACTTACGCCAACTTTTCTTGACCTGGCTTTGGGCGCCGTCATTGGCGTGTGGCTGCTTGCTCTGGTAACCGGCCGGCAACGAACTATCTCCCTCTCCCCGCTAACACTTCCTTTGCTGATATTCATCATATTGGCCATCTTTGCATTTATTTTCGGCCTTAGCAATGGTCCGCTTACCCCGACCTTGCTGCGCAAGTTTGCGGAGCTTTTAATCAGCCTGGGTTTTGTCCTGGTTATCATCGATTATTGCCGCAATTGGCAGCGCCTGGAACGCCTGGTCAAGATCATGATTCTGGCCGGTTCGGCCGCATCAGCGGTGTCCATTGGCTTATGGCTGCTGCCCGATGATTCAGCAAATTCCATATTGAATATCCTACAGCGAGTGGGATATCCCGGAGGATGGGTGATTCGCTACATTGAGGAAAACCCGGCATTATCGGAACGGGCAATCGGCACTTCCGTTGACCCCAATGTGCTGGGTGGATTACTGTTGATGATCGGCGCTCTTGTCGGACCACAACTGGTTGCCACCAAACCTATCTTCTCGCGTAAAATCACCGCTGTGGCTGTGGCCTTGGTGTTCCTGGCTTTAATTCTCACCTTTTCGCGCAGCGCCATGCTGGGTCTGGCCTCCGGTTTGGCATTTGTAGCCGCCATACGCTACCGGCGCTTGCTGCCCTATATGCTTGGTGCTGCCTTGATATTGCTCCTGCTTCCGGCCGCTCAAGGGTATGTCGGCCGATTTATTGAAGGATTTCAAGGGCAAGATTTGGCCACACAAATGCGTTTTGGCGAATACAGAGACGCTTTGACGCTCATTCAACGCTATCCATTGTTTGGTGTTGGCTTCGCCGGCACGCCCGACATCGACATCTATCTTGGCGTGGCCAATGTTTATTTGACGATTGCCCAGGTCATGGGTGTCTTGGGTTTGTTCGCTTTTTTTGCCGTAGTAGGTACTGTTTTTGTATATGCCTTTGCCAACAGGCAATGGTTTGACTGCCATCCCCAACAAGATGCCGTTTGGCTGGGCTTACACGCGGCGTTGGTGGGTGGTCTTGTAGCAGGATTCTTCGACCATTACCTTTTTAATTTGGAATTTCACCACGCGGTCACTGCCTTTTGGATTTTTATGGGCTTAGCAACGGCCGCCAGTCACCTCGCGGCTCAATCCACTCCTACTGAATAAACATCTCTGCTCCGCCGGCGTAATGTCGTCGCGGCACCCGCAATATTTCCGGCAATCCCTGTGACGATCATGATGGTTGCAATTGTTTGCAACCTGTCATGAAAAAGGAACATGCTCAGGATAAGCATGAGCACTAAAACAGCGAGGGCAATGATAAATGAATGACGGTTCAAAGACAAAGCATAATTGAGCCAGATGTTGATCGCTGCATAAAGGGTCGTCGCGGCACCAACCATTGGCAGCACCAACCCCGGATCATTGTAGCTGTCTGAAAATATCGTTGTGACGATGACATCAGACGCTAAATAATAAACAACAGTCAAAACCAGCCCGACTAGAAATGTGGCTCCTAGAGCCAGTCCCAATACTGGTCTTGAATCTTGTCCGGTGGCCTCCCTCTGAGTAGCTTTTGGAAATAAAACCATGCCAATTCCCAGGGTGGCAAAAAGGTTGATCTTGCCCAACGTTACCACCGTGCCATAATCACCTGCCACGGCATCACTGAAAAATCGCTTGACGGCAATGGCGTCCACATTGACAAGCAAAGCATAAGCCAGCAGACCAAGCAAGGTAAAGGCAGAATAGCGCAGGCTTACCGCAGGGACATCAACCTTTATTTTCGCCTGCTTAAAATAAGGACGTAAAAACCAGGCAGCAAGCAGCAGGGCTGATGTCGTAGCCAGGGGCAATGCCAAAAGGGCGCCAAAAGCCTGTAAACCGGCCAGGATTAATATGGCTGCAAATATTAATCGCAACATTGATTGGAAAACCTGAACGCTGCCCAAGCCGATAAATTGCTGAATCCCCTGAAGTGTTCCGTCGGTGACAGGGCGTACAAAAAGCATCAATAAGGCAAAGGAGGCCGCATATAAAGGTAGGTTAGAGTCAATATTCAAAAATCGAGTAATCGGGCCGCTGAGCAAAATCATGGCCAGCGAAGCCAACAACCCCCAGCGCCAGGACCAGCGCCAGCTGCGACGAAAAAAGGTGCGGATCCTGGGTAGGGAATCAGGTTGGGCGGTAAATTCGGCCGTATAATAGGCGACCACATTGCGAATAACATTAGTCACATGCACAAGCACCTGTAACAACGCTGTGACCGCCACAAAAATGCCAAACTGTTCTTTACTCAACCAGCGCCCGGATAGGATGTTAACCAGGGCATCAAAACCACCGGCAATGATCATCGCCGCCGACATAAGCGCCCCTTGAAAAGCGCCGGACCGGACCATAAGACGTAAGCGATCGATCAAGGATTAACCTCAATTCGTGGCTGTAGTAAAACCGCGTCATTTATAATGGTCGATCCCTCCGCGGCATTTGCCGGCCAGCGCACCAGGCTGCCTGGATCGTAAAGTCCGGCGAACAGCCGGTACTCTCCGGGTGATAAATCAGGAGGAAGGGTCAATGAATGGGTATCGCGGATAATCGTTCCCGGCTGCCAAATAGGAATCGGATACGCATTTTGCACAGGTTGGCCATCACTCTGCACAAGAAGATTATCATCAGGATCTAATAGATGAACAAAGACCTTCGCAAACTGTTCGCTGTTTCTTACCGGTCGCCAGAAAAGATCGATGGTGACCGTCTCTCCCGCTTGCACATTTGTTTCCTGAACTGAGCTGCCAAGCATTTCTACGGTCTCATCGAAAATGACCTCTTGTCCAGATAAGTTTATTGAATCTGGCAAAGGCTCGCTAAAAATCCACGGGGCATTGGTTTCAATGCGGGGCATGATCCAGATGCCTTCAACCTCCCCAATATCACCGGTTGTTTTTAATTCCACCGTCACTCCTTGTCCCGCCCAGGGTGATAAATCAATCTCAAACCAGGCAATATTCTCCCTATTGGGATCAGGTTCGGCCGTCAATCCTTCAAAATAGACATTTTCCCCTTCAACCTGCACATTAACGTCAAGATTACCCGTCCCATCGGCGATAATGCCGCCCAGCAGATAAGTTTCTGGCGCAACATCTATATTAAAGCTGATCGCTGAATCATGAGGAACACGAATCGCCGGGAAACCATCAAAAATTTCCGTGTGTAAAAAGCGCGCCTCAGGTTCTCTTTCCAACGTCCAAAGATCGGAAATAATATCTCGCGCCAATCGCGTTCCGCTTCCTGGCGGCGCGGCCACGGCAATCGCTTCAACCCCGCTGTTCAAAACCAAACTGTCATGAATGACGGGCAGCTTGACCCGCCCCGCTCCAATTTGCCAGAGCAAAAACAAACTCAAAATCAGGGCGACAGTCCAGCCCAATGATGCTTGCAGCCTTCTTATGGAGAGTCGTTTTTGCGGTTGGGCTAATAACAGATACATAACACTCAACAATATCGTGATCAGCAAAACAAGTGAGAAGAAATATCCTTTGAATGGATCTGGTTTGTATTGCTGCAATCGAAGATATAAAAGATCGGGCAGGATTTGTTCGGCTACTGTCTCCAGCCACCAAAAGCCCGGCCATCCTCTGCTATAGCTGGCCAGGGCCAGGTTTCCAGGTTGATTGTATTCATTCAGGAGCAGCGATCCCCCTAAACGGTCGCCGCCAACTGTACGAGTGACCACCGGATTCTCTACTGTCGCCTCCGGTGCGGACAAGGTCAATAAAAATATCTCTCCTTCGGCATCGGAATTTGGCGGAAATGAAAATCTATAAAGACCCCCTTGCCTACCCCAGGTTAGGATTTGTTCTCCCTCAAATAGTTGATCCAGATCACTATGGAGAGAAATATTGACCGTCTCGTCCGGCTCGCCAGCTAACCATATTTCGACCATCGCTAAATTGTCTGCACCGCTGACAAAGGGTTGGCTCACCCGATTTTGCCCGTAAATGGCGAGCGGGGCATTCTCAGGAACACTAGGAGCCGACTGCTCCTGGGTCCAGGCTCTTGGGAAAAGGTAATGGGCATCGTAAAACATCGGCACCTGTACCTGGGAACCCACGGCCGTGCTGCGCCACCACCCAAAGCTGATAAGCAGGAGCAATATTAAAGCCAAGCCGGCAGCAATCAGCCAGGAAAGATATGCGAAGGATTTTGCGGATCGGGTGGAGGTGATAATAACTTATCCTTTAAAGATAATACCGGGGTAAAACATAAGCCAGGAGGGCCACAAAATTGAACAAAACCATCCCTCCCCGAAGCAGGTTATGCCCGGCAGCCTGCCAGCGAGCGGGAATCCAGATCAGCAGACCCATTGCCAGAAAGGTCAGCATCGGTACAACCGTCCCTAACCAATAACGTCCTTGCAGCCCTCGGCCGATGCCATATTCCCACCAGAAGGTCAAATCATAAACTTGAAGCAGAACTATTGGCATGAGCAAGGTCAAAGCCAGGAATACCCATACAACCAGGGGCGCACTGCGCAGCCCATGCTTCCATTGGGTAAGTGTCGGCCGATCGCGCCAGGCCCGCAGGAGACCATAAACAAGCCCCACAATTGCGGCAAAAGTGAGCAGACGCAGCAGGGTATAAATCCAGGGCGGAAGCGCCGTGTCTAACCAGCCAAAATGCGCCCACCAGGTGACAAAAATGCCGCCCCAGACGGATTGATAATAATCTATCATATGAGCCAAAGGCTCATAATCATAAAACGGGTTTTGAACAATACGGTGCCCTTCTAAAACCGGATTGAAATAAAAGAGATCATTATTAATGCGCATACTGCGCAGCAGCCACCAGCTTACCAGCAGGAGGATAACCCCTCCCATGACTACAGCGGCGCTTACAATTTCTTTGCGTCTCCCCGCCCCACGCCAGAAATCATAAGCGACTATTAAGGCGATGATCGGTGCGTAGCCGCTGATGGTTGGTTTCGTTAAAAAACCAATGGCAAACAGCACCCCTAAAACCAGGCCATAACGCCAAGTGAGAGCATCACGCAGCACCAGGATGCTGACTAGAATCAGCAGGGAATAGATCAGGAAATAAAAACCATCCACAGAAACGACGGCCGTGATTTGGGTAATCATTGGCTGAAATGCCACCAGCGTAGGGATCGTGATGCGCATCGCCCCATTGCCGGGAAACAGCAGCCGGGCGATCAAATAAGCGACAATCACAAGACCACTGCTCATGAATAAAGCAAATAATCTCTGAACCTGGGCGCGTTGCAGCAAATCTCCCGCGCTAAACAAACGATAAGGAATTGAGGCGATAACGTAATAGAGGGGAGTGGCTTTATTCAGTTTGCCAACTGCTTGAAGATCGAAGCTTGCTCGCGTCTCAGGTGGCAGTTCGGCAAAGGCATCTTCACCAGGTCCTATGATATCGTCAGAAAATAGCTGCCGTTCCTCTGGAGCATAGGGCAACCGGCCGACATCGGCTAGCTGTCGCGATAAAGCGACTTCATCAACGAGAAATGTGTCTTCCCTATCTGGTAAACGGCCGAGTTCGCCGATAAATTGAATAACATTATAATGGTCTTCCTCGTCTGGACCTTGCCATAGAGGTAAGGCCAGACTCCACAAAACTCCCTTTAAAAGCATGATTAAAAGGAGCAGAAGGACGAGCATCCATTCCCGACGATACGGTCCTGAAAATGGGTTGGTCATGGTGACCTATTGTCTTATTGCTATAATTTTTGGGCAACCAAATATGAGTGGGCGCTGAGCGGCCTTAGGAAACGCACGGCTAATTTCTCAAGGGTCACAAAAATGGGTGTGAACTTTTCCAAAACAGGAAATTGATCGGGCAAAATCTCCCAAATCCAGAAAAATACGCTGTACTGTTCTGCACCTAACAAGGTGAATCCGGACCTGGCTACTTGCTGCTGCAATTCAAGAAAGTTGAAACTGGCATTGATCTCATCACCCAACCATTGGGGATATAGTTTTCTACCCCAATGGATAAGCGGATTATCTTCAACCGTTTCCACCAGGAAAAGAAAGCCACCGGTTCTTAATAGACGCCCCGCCTCCGCAAGTGCTTGGGACACATCGCCAATATGATGCAGCACATGCTGAATATAAACTAAATCGAAACTACCATCCCTGGCCGGAACTTCTAACCCGCTGGCGATCATTGCCGGTCCATGATGACGGGCAAGTTGAACCCGGGATGGAATCATATCCAACCCCATGACCAACCCGGATGAATTATTCCAAGGCCCCGGCCGTTCTTTATATTGGTTAAACCGGCTCATATTCCAACCATTCGCGCACCCTAAATCAAGAACACGCTCAATATGGTTTTGCTCAAACAACACTTTCTCAGCATTAAAATATGGCAGCACCTGGTAACGGCTTTCTGACCAGTTTTCACCAAATACGGCCGGTTTTCTATAATCCATTTTCGATTTTATTAGTTGGCGTCGGCTTTTTTGGCCTCATGCTGACCCTGTCGATGGGGGCGCCGAAATATATCAAATTTCCACAACCTGGCCCGGTGCAGCAGATAGCGAATTGCAACCCACAAGGTGCCTAATCCATATTGCACACTGGAAAAGAAACTTATTGAAGAAGCCTCATTAAAATAGCGTGTCGAAACCGGAACCTCGGCAAACCGAAAACCAAAATATTGGCTTTGAAAAATCATTTCCGTGTCAAAAACAAAATTATTAGAGTTGCGTAGAAATGGGACAGTTTCCAGCAGGTCTCTACTATAAGCACGGTAACCGGTGTGACATTCTGAAAGGTTGGTTCCCATAACTAAATTTTCCACAAAGGTTAGAAAGCGGTTGGCAATATACTTGTAGCGTGGC
>JANQGC010000167.1 GCA_028277515.1 Anaerolineae bacterium | reverse complement strand
ATTTTAGTCGTCAAGCAGGGGATTCACCAATCTACGAAACGGGCTTGGTGTCCCAGGGGCGGGCACGGTGTTTCCCCTGCATTTTTATGATACTAGGGGAGGGCCGGCGCGGCATGACGTAGCCGGGGATGAGACCTGTCCACCGCGCCGGCTCGCCCAATCGGTGTCTTGGCAGGCGAGACAGGCGGGATGGACGGCTAAAGGTTTCTGGCAAGATTTTAGCCCGCCTGTCCCGCCACTACGATAATGATCGAAGCATGGCAGGGATAGGATTTAATACCAGCTTATACCATACACAAAAGTAATCGCCCCCACGGGTGCGAGTAAGGTTGCCAACTGTTAATTTATTATGTATACTTTAACATGACATAATATTTTGACATAAGTCTTAGGCTGTGTTTGACGGCCGCTTTTGACAATTGTAGCGGTAGTTTGTCTGGCTAAGGAGGTTTCAGATGTTGGCAGGATTCGCGAATTGGTTGATGAGACAGGCTAAGGGAGTTTGGGGGCTGGTTCTGCGAGCACTCGGACAAGTGCAGTGTGCATTGGGCCGGCTGTTTAGCATTGCCCGGCAGCGTAAGGCGGCTGCTGTTTTATCGGCTCTGGCGGTGATTATTTTAATCGGCGCAGTTCAGGCGGGTGGTCCAATGGGACGGCCGTTTCCCCACAAGGGAGGCATGCGCGGCTGGCATGGCTGGCGCTGGTGGCCTCCACAGCCGGTGCCGATGATGACGATCACGGCCGTTGAAGAAGATGTCAGCGTCAGCTTCACCACTAAAAATCTACCCGAAGATGAAGATTTTCAGGTGCTGATCGGCAAGATGGGTACGCGGGGTGTGAATGGAACGCCGGTTGGATCGTTTAATTCCAGTGATGGGGTCGATGAGCGGATATATCGTATCCCGCCGGAAGTTCGCGGGGATCACCGGATCGCGATTCGTATTACGACGGATCATCCGTGGCCATATTATGCGTTTAACTGGTTCTATAACAACACGACCCACGGCACATCATCATCGTCAGGCTCTAGTACGGTGAGTGATGAAGTTGAAGCCACAGAAATTGAGGGGAGTGCTGAGGAGATCGGCGATTCTGAAAGTGAAAGCTCTGAAGGCGAAGAAACGGTCGAGCAGACAGTGCTGGCTGATAGCGAAGAAATGCGTAAACGGCCGAAGGAAGAGGTTCCTTCCTTTATCATCTGCGCGGTCGAGAAAGACGACGCTATTCTAGTGCGGCTGAAGGATTTCCCGGCCAATGAGACGTTTAAGGTGCAGATGGGTGTGATGCCCGCCGCTCCGGCCGCTGAGCCTTATTATGATGGTAAGATGCAGTGGATGGATAAGGAACAGACGCTGATCAAGGGCCGGCCGATGCCGCCAATGCCGCCGGAGAAGGAAAAGTCGATGGATCCGCCGCTGCATTGGATTCCCTATTATGACGCGGGTATGTTGGAAATCGGCCGGCAAACACAGGAGTTTGCTGAATTCAAGATTCCACGCCAACTCAGTGGCGCGTATCGCATCTCAATATTAATGCGCACGCGACATGCCTATCCCTACTACGCTTATAACTGGTTCTACAATAATGACGCCAATGTCTGTTTTGTTACGAATAATGAGCATCCTGGTGGGAACGGTCACTCTAACGGGGATGGATAGGCGTAGGAAGAAAATTGGTGAATTGTTAATGATTAATGGGACGCGGACGAGCGCCGATGACGCGGAGATGAAAAGTATAAAAATCCGCTCTAGCTTGTATTGAGCTTGCCGAAATATCCGTTCTCGTTCGCATCCTAAATAAAACTACATTGAAATAGTTGGAAAAGTTGGGAACAATTGTTCTATAGATTTTTGTTAGCTTATTATGTATACTGTCCTACGTGACATAATCTGGCGAAACTTTGTTTTGGCGGTCCCGCCAGGATTCTTCGTCTTTGATGTCCTTTTACAAGTGCTGACGACCGTCGATTATTTTCGCACGGTCTCGCTTAGGAGGTAGCAGATGTTTTCAAAATCTTCAAATTCGAGGAAGAACGGCCGAGTTAAATTCGCCGTAGTTTTTGCTGTATTGGCTCTGGTGGTGCTGGCCGGGGTAGTACTGGCCCAAGGTCCGATGCGGCCGCCCGGCCCCCCCATGAATGACTCATGGGGCATGAAGGGCTGGGGTGGACCGCATAAAGGCTGGTATCCAACGGTTCCAGGGCCGGAGATTGAGATCTTAGATGTGGTCGAAGATCAATGTGTCATCTTTAAGACGTCGAATCTGCCGGAAGACATGGATTTCGACGTGACCCTTGGCCCGATTTATTCGCGTGGCGTCGATGGCACGCAGGTTGGGTCCTTTAATTCCAGCGATGACGTTGATGAACGAATTTACCGCATTCCGCCGGATGTAGAGGGGGATTATCGCATTGCTCTGCGTATTGAGACGGAAGACGACCATCCTTATTTCGCCTTTAACTGGTTCTATAACAGCAGCACCACTGACGAATGCGCGACTGATACGGTCAATTCCGAGTCCACTGAAGAAGCGACTGAGTCTGAATCGGCCGAAGCCGAGGCGACGGACGAGGAAAGCAGTGAGACTGAAGCAACCGAGGCTGAATCGACAGAAGATGAGGTCACGGAAACGGAAGAATCGGAAGGGGAAAGCAGTGAAGGCCAGGTAGGTACCGGCGGCGCCGATGCCGAAGAAACTGATGAGTCGGAAGCTGAAGAGAGCGAAGAATCAGAAGCCGAGACATCAGAAGAGTCAGAGGCTGAAGAATCTGAAGAGTCTGAAGCTGAAGAGAGCGAGGAATCAGAGGCTGAGACATCTGAGGAAGCGGCCGACGCGGAAGCTTCGGAAGAAGCGAGCCAGGAACTGGTAGCCCAGGTTGATTATGTCGTTAATGGTGAAGTGCCCTCATTTGAGGTGTGCGCTGTCCGCAAGGATATGGAAGTGCATATTGAGACCAGCAATTTCCCGGATGGAGAGGTGTTCAAAGTGCTGATGGGTATCATGCCCAACTATCCGGAAATGGATCCCTATTATGACGGTAAAATGAAACGGCCGAAGGGTTATGATGGATATGGCCAGTCGATGAACGACAAGCAGGGTTATGGCTATAACATGGCCGGACCGAATAATGGGCAGTATGGCCAACCAATGAATAGCAAGCAGGGATATGGTTATAATGCGGCCGGACCAAACAATGGACAATATGGCCAGCCCATGTATGACTATAGCAAGCAGCAACACCCGATGCCTATGCCGGAAGGCAAGTATAAGTCCAAGATGCCACCCAAGGTTTGGATCGCCTATTATGAAGCAGGTGAGTATGAGTCGGGCGATCAAAATGGTGGCCTGGCCATGTTTGAAATTCCGGAAGAGCTGGCCGGCGCTTATCGCATTTCAATTTTATTGCGTACCGATGATGCCTATCCATATTATGCTTACAACTGGTTCTATAATAACAGCGCGGTTGTTTGCGAACCTGATTGATGCGGCTCAACCGTTAGATGTTATAATCCCCGGCGAATCAATCGCCGGGGATTTTTTTATGGGACACCGACGAGAACGGATGATTAATGTATAAAGAACTCCGCGTAAATTTGCGCTAGTCCGCGTCCTGAATTTGAGTACTGATTGATGGATATTTTGCCTTTTGATGATGGGATGATCGATGCCGCTGCGGGGGTTTTGGCCGGGCAGCAGCGCCGGTTGAGGAAGGTTTATCCCGCTTTGCCGGAGCGGTTTGGAAAGGAATCAGAAGCAAGGTGTGCGTTGGATTCTTTGTGGTCAATAAAGGATAGCGAGGGATTTGCCGCATTTGAAGATGGGCGGCTGGTGGCTTTTATGCTGGGCCAACGGCTGCTGGACAGTGTGTCCAGAGGGCGCTGCGGCTGGGTTGAATTGGCCGGCTGCGCTTATGAAGACCGGTATGGGGTGGAAATCGTGCGCGATTTATATGCAGCGCTCGGCCATTGGTGGGTGGCGCAGGGTATTTTCTCGCATATTATGATGGCTTCGGTGTTCGATACTGATTTGCTACAAGCCATGTTTTCGCTCGGATTCGGCATGGAGCAAGTGCACGGTCTGGTCAATTTGCGGGAGGTACGACCGTTTCCGCCGGCATTGCCCGCAGGCATTGAGATCCGTCGCGCGAATGCAAAGGATGGCGAATCGCTGGCCACTCTTTCCAATCTGATCTGGAAGGAACAAGTGGGACCTACAGTGTGGGGGGTAATGATGCCAGAGACGGTTGAGAAGACCGCCGAAGCCTGGGGTGAACTGGGCGGTGATCCGGAGGCCATTGTCTGGCTGGCTTCATTAGATGGGCAGGTGATGGGCATGGAGGCATTTTGGCCGGCCGATGAAAGGCAGTATAAGCTGCACATCCCGGAAAAATGCATCCATCTCTCAGTGGCGGTGACCCGCCCGGAAGCACGCGGTCGTGGACTGGGTACGCTGATGACGCAGACCGGGCTGGCTTATGCTTTTCAAGAAGGTTTTCATTTTTGCGAGGCGGATTGGCGCAGCACCAACTTGTTGGCTTCGCGGTTCTGGCCGAGACGTGACTTTCGACCTGTTGTATATCGACTGGCGCGCCGAATCGATGAGCGCATTGCCTGGGCAAGAGGAACGGTCGTATAGAATGAATTGCTAATGTTGTCCATTGTGATGGGTTGTCTGTGCCTGGCCCTGATTTGTTTTATGGGGTGGCGGTGGCGATGATGAACTGCTGCAAGTTGAGGCTGTCCCACAGGCCATGAGGGAAATCGAGCTGCTGGGAATCGAGCTTGATCCAGCCCAAGAGATGGCTCTGGTGTTCGACTTCGATCCAGGGATTCTCGGCATTGCTAGTGCGTGAGACGGCCTTGAGGGACATGCCTTGCTCTAAACGGCCGATGATGCTGCATGTTTCTTGAGGACATTCATACAGGTCGACGGCGGGCGCACTGACGCTAAGCAACAAATTGCTGTTTTGAGGAGCGGGGGTTTCTGAATCTGCTGCCGGTGTGCTTAATGGCCGCAATGGGTTGTCGGATGGAAGAGTAGGGATGGCCGTCGCTGTGGGCATCTGACTGGTACAGGCGGGCAGGAAGAACAGGCAAAAAAAGGTGATGCTTATTTTTCGCATTGGACAGGATTATGGCCGCAGCGTTTGCCAACGACAATTTCTATGATTTTTTGTTTAATTGCGGTAATTTTTGTGAGAGATATTCGATTTTTTCAAATAAGGAACAATAATCTAATTCATGAATAATAATACAGCATTTCAAGATCTGATCCCCAATAACAACTGCTTTGGCTGTGGGCCGAACAATGAACGTGGCCTGCGCATCAAGAGCACCTGGTCAGGGCCGGATGAGGCGATTTGCCGGTTTCAGCCCGACGCGCACCATTCGGCCGGACCTGACAATTTCCTGAACGGCGGCATTATCTCCACGCTCATTGATTGCCATGCAGTGGGCACGGCGATTGCCAAGGCTTATGAATTGGAGGGCCGACCAATCGGCGAGGGCGAGCTGATTCATTATGTGACCGGTGGCTTAAATGTGCGATTTCTACGTCCGGTGGCTATCGATCAGCCGGTGACGGTTGTAGCCACGATTGCGGAGGTGCGGGATAAGAAAATGAAGGTGTACTGCTCGCTGCAATCGGATGGTCAGGAGTGCGCGGTAGGGGACGTACTGACGGTGCGCGTGCCACCAGAATGGGCGCATAAATAAAGGTTTTTATCTTCTGATTGTCCAAATCCAATATATCAGGCCAATGACGAGGCCGGCTGCAGCGCCGATGATGGCGTAGTTGACGACGACTTCAAGGTAGCGGGCGTTGTTGACCGGACTGTCTTCACCGATGCGCGTGCTTATGGCGATGATGACCATGCCAATACCGGCGGCGATTCCCGCACCGTAGGTGAGGAAACGCAGCAGAGTTTGGCTGAGGGTGTAGAGGTAGTGCAGGAATGTTTGGCGGTTCATGATTTGATGGTATCACATATTGGCTTATGAGGAGGGAGCAATAATTATTGTTGAATTGTTGAATAAATAACGGTTAATTTGCGATGCGCAGGGCGATTTAGGTCATGTCTACGATAGGCATGTTTTTAGACTATATTTGTCGATTTAGCCAACTTAAAATCTCCTGCGAAAACTTTGGGAATGTGGTCTGAACTTTCTGAAAATTATTCCAAAGAATAGTCAAGTTCACGCTTTGGTAAAGATGAACCAAAACATTGCGGAACCCTCCTAATCCTTTAAGCTGTTGGTACAGATCTCTAGAAATTACTTCTTTTTCTGAAATTCCGGAAAGAACATCTTCATAGGTTACAGAATGAATGCCATACTGTTCAACCAGTATATGATCAGCAATATCTAAAATTAATGATGCGGCCGCAATTAATCCCCGCTCAATAATCCAACGTTTGCTCAAATCATTTTTAAGATCATCAATGGAAAGATCCGAATAAAGGTTAAGCTCATGAATGATCCGGTCTAATTCTCCTAATCTCTCAATGATGCTATCTTTTCTCAAAACCATTATTGCCCTCTCTCACGTAAGAGATTTTCATGCTTTTTTCTTAGCCAGGCCGTGTCTCTATATTCACGAAGCCAGATTATTTCTATCTGTCCCTGAATTGTTTCATTTTCGGCATAGATACATTGGCCGGTGCTGATGATCTCGAAGCGCATGACGGGGGTAGCGCGGCGCAGATCAATGATATCGACGCGTTCCGTGTCTAAAAATTCGTTTATGGTTTGTTGTAGGGTGAACGGCCGTTGCTCTTCCGGCATCAACAGGGCCAGGTCTACGTCCTGCCCTTTACCGTCTCTGACCATTGAGCCGAAAAGGTATGCCAGCATAACATCTTCTTTGGCTAGCAGGTCAGGCAGCGTAGCCAGCCGGGAAGCGATGTCTGGCGGTAGCTCTTTGAAGCGGTGCCACTTCTGGGGATTGCTCATTCTACCTATGCTTCTTCGCCGGCGTCCTCTACGCCGCTGACAGTGTCCATGTGTTCCAACATGTCCTCGACGGCTTCGATGACTTCCGGTTCAACTTCTGTGTGGTCGCAGCTTTCGCAGATCCAGGTGGGGACATCCTCCAGGCGTAGTTCACGGCCGTCTTCTAGTTGAACGACGAAGACCTGTTCTTCTTCGACCATGGGCGCTTTACAGTAAGGGCATTTCATGGCATTTTCCTTTTGGAATCGCTGAAGCGGTAACTGGGAACGGGTATTGGGTGTTAGAAAGGGTCGAAGCAATCATAATTGTATTGGCCGGCGATTTTTCCGTCGCGAAATTTGAGGAAAACGGCGAAATGGGCGCGCATCTGGTCGCCGGCGGAGAGAGGGGCCAGGTCGATGGCCAGGGTTCCGGTCCAGACGACTTCCAGGGCTAGCTGATCGCCGGATTCGATAGCGTTGGTGATTTCGTAAGTTTGTTTGCTGAGCACCATTTTGCCCTGTTCGGCTCCTTGTAAAACGGCCGTCAGATCTCTTTGCGCGCCATTCACGGTGAGCCGGTTGGGAAATTCGATTTGGATGACATCCGCCGTGAAGAACTGGCTTAGTTCGTCACCGGTAAGGAAGTTCTCCAATGCATCCAGGTATCGTCGAGCGAAAGATAATTTGTCCATCGTAGATCCTTTTATATCAATGATCATAGCAGATGGCGGATCTAAATGCGAAGGTCTAATGGGTTCACTATACTCTCTAACATCCAAATCAAGTTCCCGATTATTGTAATTCTTTATTTCGCGTATGCCTGGAACGATTTCCGAACCGATATCCCTATCATTCATTTATAAAATCCCCCAAATCATGAGCATTTTCAATTAATAAACGTAATTGGTTTACAAATCGGGTAGCGGGAGCACCATCGACGATGTCGTGGTTAATGCTGACGGTCAGGTGAAGCACCTCGCGTATGCAAATCTGATCATTGACGACCATTGGTTTTTTATTGATCGTGCCCAGGGTCAGCGTAGTGGTAAAGTGAGCCATAGGTAAACCCCAGGCATTGCCCTGGCCGAACATGCCGACGGCCGTGACCATGATCGGACTGGAATAGGCGCGCAGGGTGTGCGGAAAGCGGATGACAATGCGATAGAACAGATGGCGCAAGAAGCCAGGTAAAGCCAGGAAGTAGCGCATGAACTCTACTTCCCGCGATTGTAATGGCTCGTTCTGGATAGCACGCAGTTCTTCGTTTAGCTCCAGAAACGATCGTTTATTAACGGCTTTAAAATTGTGCGGTATGGGCACTTTTTTGCCGCTCATAGTGACCTCAAACATGGCGTTAATGTTGACATCGTCGAACATGACCAGCCGGTCGTGCCAGTCGCGATAGGCGTGTAGATGGGGATTATTTTGCACGGCTTCAGCCAGGCAGTTGATGATGAACGCGGTGAATGAGAGCTTGTCGCCAGTGGTTTGCTCATAAGCGCGGAAAACCTCTTTCGCTTTGGAGACGTCTACCTCCAGCAACCCATGAATGATATGTGAGCGGCGGCCGAGATATCCGGCATCGAAGGCGAAGCGGCGGGAACGGGGGATAGGCTCGGTTTGGTAGGATTCAGGCATGTTAGCTGTAATATGAGAACTGAGAATTAATAAATGATTGGGTTCCCATTTGGAACAGATTATAACAAATGAGTGGTGAGTGTGGGTATAATGGATGGTATTGGTTTTGACAGAGGAAAAGTGACGTTATGAATGAATATTTGATCCCTTTGATCGATTTGTTTGTGGAACATGCTGATGAGGAAACGGCCGCGCCCATGGCCAAATATATGCGCGAGCAATTCGCTTTTTTGGGAATAAAAACGCCGCAGCGCAAGGCGCTGCTGAAGAAATATATCAAAGCGCATGGCCTGCCGCCGGTCGAAGACCTGGATGAAATTGCCCGCCAGATGTGGGATTTGGATGCGCGTGAATTTCAATATGTCGCCATGAGCTTGTTAGATCGTATGAAAAAGCACATCGGACCGGAACATAGGCCTTTGATCGAGCATTTGATCGTCACCAAATCCTGGTGGGATACGGTGGACGGATTGGCCTCGCACCAGGTCGGTGATCTCTTAAGCAGATTTCCTGCACTCAAAGAGCCGGTGATTGGCAAGTGGCGCGGGTCGGACAATTTTTGGCTGCGACGGACGACGCTGCTCTTTCAACTGCGCTATAAAGATCAGACGGATGAAGATTTGCTGTTTGCCTTGATCGGGGAGAACTTAGGATCTAAAGAATTCTTCATTAATAAGGCTATCGGCTGGGCGCTGCGCGAATATTCAAAGACGGATGCGGGGGCGGTGATTGATTTTGTGCGGCAGACGCCGTTGGAGCCGCTGAGCGAGCGCGAGGCGTTGAAATGGTTGAAGAATAAGGGGGTTTTGAACTGAGAATTGGGAACTGTTTTCAGTTTGTCAAAGGGCGGCAAGCGGGTAAAATCAATTAAACGTTACAGGTCTGCCAGACCTAAGGATTCACAGTGTTAACAATTTGAGTTAAAGAGGACATGACGATGACCAAACTAGGAGACATGGTACCTGCCGGTGTGATCACCGGTGATGATGTACAAACAGTTTTTGCTTATGCTAAAGAGAATCAATTTGCCCTGCCGGCCCCAAATACGGTGGGCACGAATACGGTCAATGCAGCGATGGAAACGGCCGTCGAGGCCAACAGCCCGATCATCTTGACCCTTTCCAGCGGCGGCGCCCAGTTTTACGCAGGTAAAGGATTGAGCAATGACAATATGGAAGCTTCCGTTCTTGGGGGTGTTTCGGCCGCGCAGCACGTTCACTATCTGGCCGGCAAATATGGCGCGAGAGTGATCTTGCACACCGACCATTGCCCGCGCAAACGGCTACCCTGGTTGGACGGCCTTTTGGATGAGGGAGAGGAGTTTTATAAAGCGCATGGCGTACCACTGTACAGCTCGCATATGATCGATCTATCGACTGATCCAATAGAGGACAACATTGAGACTTGCAAGCGCTATCTGGAGCGGATGTCCAGGCTGGATATGACCCTGGAATTTGAACTTGGTATCACCGGAGGAGAGGAAGACGGCATTGACCATTCAGATGTGGACAGCTCGCGCCTATATACCCGCCCGGAAGACGTAGCCTACGCCTTTAACGAGTTGAGGAAGATTAGCCCTCGATTCACAGTAGCCGCTTCCTTTGGCAATGTTCATGGCGTTTACAAACCAGGCAATGTTAAGCTGGAGCCTAAGATTCTGCGCGATTCGCAAGTGTATGTGCAGGAGAAATTCGGCACAGAGGAGAAGCCGATCAACTTCGTCTTTCACGGCGGTTCCGGTTCCTCTCCCGAAGAGATTGCGGAGGCGATTTCCTACGGAGCCATTAAGATGAATATCGACACCGATTTGCAGTGGGCCTTCTGGGATGGGGTTCATGATTACTATAAAGAATGCAAGGGATACTTGCAGACCCAGCTAGGCAACCCGGAAGGTCCGGAAGCGCCTAATAAGAAATATTACGATCCGCGCAAATGGCTGCGCATCGCTGAAGATTCCTTCCGCACTCGGTTGATGCAGGCTTACGATGAGTTGAATGCGACAGGGCAGTTAGGTTAAAGAAAGAAACTTCGACCCCACCCTAAAAAAGAAGCAAAACCTTATCAAGATAAGGACGCTCGCCGATTTATTGAAGAGGGTGGGCGACAGAGAAATTGAAAAAGGCTGTCACTAATAGCTAACAAGGATTCAGCAGGGTATGTAGCAATATAATTTATTCATCAAGTAGAAATACCGGTTCGGCGTAGTAACGAATTTGCCCATCTTTCTGTTTGTGAAGTAAATATTCTTGCAGCCAGTTGTTTTTCTCGCGTAGTGACTGCTCCGACCGTAAGACTGATAAATCAAGGTTAACGCGCAGAATCCGCCCGGGAACGATGAACCGGGTAATACCGGCGGGGAGGCGTCGACCGGCCTGGGCTAACTGCATGACCTGGCGCACTTCATATTTGGGGAAGGTGACCAAAGCGGCCATATCCTGGTATTCATGCAGCAGTTGACGCACATCCTGGTTGAGCGTGCGTGATGTCAGCCCGGCATCAATGTAAGCTGTGGTTAATTTGTTGAGCACGTCCAGGCGATTGACGTTGCCTCTGGGCTGCACCCGGTACAGCGAGCCATCGACAAATTGGATCGTGCAAAGACTGCCGTATTCAATTTGCTCTTCGGTGACGGAATCGGGATCGCTGGCAATTAACTCAATTTCGGGAATATTGTGCAAAATTTGTAGGAGATCATTCTTATCAAGCTGGCGCACGACATGATGCCAGGTATTTAGCTGCAACCCCTCAGCATCCGGGGTGAAGACCTGTACCAGCATATGGGGAATGCGCAATGAGCGCAGGGCGGCCGAACGAGTGGCCCCATCCAGCACCATGAAACCTTGATCCGTCTCCATGACCAGGGGTGGGTTTTTAAGTATGCCCCCAGTATTAATTCTTCTGGCCAGCCGGTCTACCCGCTTTTCATCGATCAGTTCGTGGGGGAAAACAAGGTCGCTGGGCACAATCCTGATTGGTAAGAGAGGTTCAACAACGATTGTGGCAAAAAAGTCGAGGAATTGTTCGGCAACGGCAACCGCCGCCTCGCGCGCGGCGTCTTCCGTAAAGGCGGCGATGCGCGGGGTGGCGATGACCTTAGGATGCCTGACCATGGGATGGTCGGGCGAAATCTCCCCCGCCATCACATCTAGCGCCGCTCCGGCAACCTGGTCTTCATTCAAGGCAGCAACCAGGGCATCTTCATCAACCAGCCCTGCCCGGGCGGTGTTAATCAGGAAGGCGGATTCTTTCATCAGCGCCAGTTCTTTTTGGCTGATCAAATGCCTGGTTTCCGGGGTCAAGGTTACGTGTAAGGTGACAAAGTCAGATTCGGCCAGGAGCTGCTCCCGATTGACGACTTTCACATTGGCTTCCATGGCCAATTCAGGTGTGAATGCGATCTCATTGACCAATACCCTCATGCCAAACGCCTGGGCACGGATGGCCACCTGCCGGCCGATACGGCCAAAACCGATAACCCCCAGTGTCTTGCCGGCCAACCCGGTGCCGCGCATGGGACTTTGCTGCCAGGTACCTTCTCTTAGACCCGCCTCTGCCCAGGGCAAGCGCCGGGCCATTGATAGTAGCAGTCCCATTGTATGTTCGGCAACGGCCAGGGTGTTAGCATCGGGGGCATAAACGATTTCAATGCCTTTCTTACGTGCGGAAGCAACATCAACAGTGTCCAGAAACGGTAAGGCGTTGCCGATGATTTTGAGGCGAAAGGCGTGATCCAATAGCTCTGCGTCCAGCACCGTACCGCGGGCGATCAATCCGTCATATTGCGGCAATTGGGCGGTCAGGTCGACTGGACTTAGATTCGGCCGTACATCCAGGGCTATTTCTTCACGCAGTAAGCTCAGAGCTTCCTCATGAATTTGATCACAAACCAGGACTCGGGGGGTCTGAATGCCAGTCATCATTTGAGATCGGTCAATCGTCTAATAAGCACAACCAATTCTTGACTATTATCTATCATGCATTCTCTCCAATGAGCATTGATGAGTTGTCTTGTAACCCGACACTTTTGCAAAGAGAAGATTAATTGGACGCTGATTCACGCTGATGACGCTGAATTTTTATTTTATCGGTGTAAATCCGTTCTTGTCCGCGTCCTATTTCTAAACCATCGGGTAGCTAAATAAGTTGGTAACGAGCACTATCATATAACCAGACATTTGAATAATCAAACTCAAATGGTTACTTCACCCATTGATTGTGGGCCTTACTTTTCAATTGTTAGCGTTGTTTGACGGGAACGGTTGACAATGAGCTGGGTCACATCAGGTCGGGCATAGTGACCGGCAGGGTCAAAATTTTGCCTTTCCTCCCGCACGCAGCGGTGATCGATAGTAGCGACTTGTATTGTTTCCTGGTCAATAATGGGTTCAATAATCCACTGACCATCAGGACCGGCGAGGCAGGAGCCGCCGTTGGCCAGGATAGGTTCGCTGGCGTCCAGAATGGTTTCCAGATGTGGTGTATCAACGGGGAAATCTTCACGGCGCATGAGGCCGGAGACGGAGAGGACATATGAGCGCCCTTCTTTGGCTAGAAAGGGGGTAATATCGTGGGTATTGCGATGGCTGCCGGGCCAGATGGCGATGTGTAGATCTTCTCCCTGGGCATATAGGGCGGCGCGAGGCAGGGGCATCCAATTTTCCCAGCAATTTAAGCCGCCGACGGTAAATGAGCCAAGCCGCATGGTTCGTAGCCCGTGGCCGTCGCCGGGAGACCAGGCCAGCCGTTCTTCATAGGTGGGCATGAGCTTACGATGCACATTGCTAATGCCACCTTGTTGATCGATAGTGACGAGAGAAGCGTAAATACTATGGCCGCCCCGATCAGCCGGCCGTTCGGCAACACCCAGAACAATAACCATCTCGTTTTGGGCAGCAACATGTTGTATGTCTTCCAGGTGGCCCGCTTCAATTTGAACAGCCTGGTCGAGATAATGGGCGTGAATCTCTTTCTGGATGGGTGAGTTAAAGCGCGCGCCATCTGTCCGTTCTATCCAGAAAGGATAGCCGGGGATGATGGTTTCGCCCAGGGCGATGAGATCACAACCTCGATCGGCCGCTTCCTGAGCTTTGGATGCGACCTTGGCCAACGTTTTTTGCCGATCAAGCCACACAGGGGCGATTTGGACTAATCCAAGCGTCAGGGAATCTTTGTTTAGAGACATGGATGATCCTTTTATTTGGAGAGGCTATAGGGGAAATTATAACCAGGTTCGGAAACAAAAAAAACCCGGTTTTTCTGAAAAACCGGGTTTTTTGAGGGATTTGAAATCTATTTAGAAAGCGGCCGATTCGGCGGGTTTTTCTTTCGGTTTGGCAAATTGGCCAAACATATGGGCTGAGGCCAGTTGCCCCCACCAGGCGGTGAAGAAAATACCGATGAAACAGGCTATCATACCCAGGGAAACAATAAAACTTAGCACGAAGAAGACCATCAGTAAGATGATGATGTAATTGCCTAAATCTTCTTTAACCAACTGCCAGATATCACCAATGCGTAACATATCCATAATTTCATCATTCTTGGCAAATTGAACGAAAAGCGCCGGATAAAACAGCATGGGCAAGAACGTTAAAATAAATATTCCACAGTAAAATAGGAATAAGACGCCCCCAAGGGCTTCGTCCGGTGTGCCGACGGCATCGGCGGCGATGGCGATGGGAATGATGGCGAAGCTCAAAAGAATAACTGGAATCAAGTATACTAGTAAACCGGCTAAATATTTCAAGCCATCAACAAAGAATTTTCCAAAATCATCCCAATCCGGCAGTGGATTTTCCACACCATCACGCACATTTTTTAGCAATTCGACCATATAGCCATAGCCGGCAAGGTTGACGATGGGCACCAGGGATACGACAACGCCGACTAAAAACTTTGAAATCCAGTTGTCGTCTTCAAACACGTAAGTAAATGATTTTCCGTAATCCATTATTTTCTCCTATACAGTATGTCCTAGCGAAATCCGGTTTGCGATAAATAGTTTAGGACCGGTTTATGGGATCTTTCAAATTTAGATCCACTGCAATTCGGATGTCGGTGTTACTTCTCTATACGGTAATCATAATGAAAAGGTCTCAAAAAAGCACGAAACTGTAAAACAAATTGCCTAACATGAATTTAGCATATTTGGACTACCTGCTATAATAGTTCCCCGGTCCGCAGCTAGGTTTTCGCGGATCAAAATAACAGCTTAAGGCAGTCGCAGAACCTGCCTCCAAGGAGAAAACAAAACAATGTCCACCTTTGTTGAAAAATTACAAACGGTCAAATACCCCTCGCTGCAACTGGCCGGCATGCGCGCCATCGCTGTCGTATCCTCGCTCTATGTTGCCGCGCAGATGCTGGCCGACATCGCCAGCTTACGCATCTTAAATATTGCCGGTTTCAGCGTCGACGGCGGCACGTTGATTTATCCCTTCACATTCACCTTGCGTGATATGGTGCATAAAGTGGCTGGGATTAGCGTCGCCCGCACCTTGATCATCACCGCGGCCGCGGTCAATCTCGTGATGGCCGCCTTGTTCTGGGTGGTCGGTTTTCTGCCCGCGGATATGGAGGTAGGGGCGCAGTTGGAGTTTGTGACGGTGCTGTCGCCGGTTTGGCGCATTGTTGTGGCCTCGATTACGGCCGAAATTATCGCCGAGTTGATTGACGGTGAAGCCTACCAGGCCTGGGTCAACCGCTTCGGCCGGCGCTGGCAATGGACGCGCGTCCTGGCCAGCAACGCCGTCAGCGTACCCCTGGATTCGATCATCTTTTCGTTGATCGCCTTTGGCGGAGTGCTGCCCTGGCCTGTTGTCTGGTCTATCGCTTTGTCCAATATCATCATTAAAGGGCTGGTGACGCTGATCAGCATGCCCTGGATTTATTTTGTGCGTGGGAATGAGTAGTGAGTGGTGAGTTTGCGAGTGGCGAGTCTATCGCTAATCAGTTTCCAACGAAGAGGCTAAATCAATCATGAGCGGGATTATAGCCTCTTCGTTGGAAAC
>JANQGC010000077.1 GCA_028277515.1 Anaerolineae bacterium | reverse complement strand
AGACCCAACTCTTGGAGTCAACAGTAAGCAGTGAGGATAAAGAACTTCTTCTGCATTTATATGAAAAGATGCTGTTAATTCGCCAATTCGAACTACGAGTAGAACGCCTATTTGCTGCCGGCAAACTACCTGGTTTTGTCCACCTTTATTCAGGCCAGGAAGCCGTCGCCGTGGGTGTATGCTCGGCGCTAAATCGGGATGACTTTATTACCAGTACCCACCGTGGTCATGGCCATACGATTGCCAAGGGTGGTGATGTACGGCGCATGATGGCAGAGTTGTATGGCAAGTCAACCGGATATTGCAAGGGCAAAGGGGGATCGATGCATATCACAGATATGGCTATCGGCATGCTTGGCGCCAACGGCATCGTTGCCGGTGGTGTTCCTATGGCGGTTGGTGCCGCCTATGGAGCGGCTAAGATTAGAAAGACCAACCAGGTAGCAGTTCCTTTCTTTGGTGATGGCGCAACAAACGAAGGTGCCTTTCATGAAGCGGCAAATATGGCCTCTGCCTGGGACTTGCCGGTCATATTCGCTTGTGAAAATAACCTGTATGGTGTCGGCACTAGGCTGGACCGTGTGAGTGTGACTGAGGAGGTCTCTGTTCGGGCTTCAGGCTATTCCATACCGGCCGTTACAGTTGATGGTAATGATGTGCTGGCCGTTCGCAAGGCAAGTCTAGAAGCGGTTGCCAGGGCACGTGCCGGCGAAGGACCAACATTTTTAGAGTGCAAGACCTGGCGTCACAAGGGCCATTTCGAGGGAGAAGTAGTGAACTATTGGGACGAAGATGAACTTGCTGAATGGCAGAAGCGAGATCCTATTAAGTTATTAGCTAAGACCATGAAAGAAGCCGGCATTGTTACTGAGGTAGAGCTAGATGCCATTGCAGAATCGGTCGCCGACCGAATCGATGACGCTGTTAACTTTGCTGAAGCCAGCCCCATGCCCGACCCGGAAGATGCGCTTGATGACCTCTATGTCTAGCGATTTTTGAATAAGACTTTAGGAGTAATCTTATGGCAAAACAAACCTTCATGACCGCAATTCGTGAGGCTATCCGTACGGAGATGGCTGAAGATCCAAATATGTTTTTAATTGGTGAAGATGTCGGCCCTTATGGTGGAGAAATGGGCGTTACACAGGGCCTCTGGGAAGAATTTGGGGATGACAAAATTCGCGATGCGCCTATTTCTGAAAGCGCGATCATCGGCTGCGCATTAGGTGCTTCAATGACCGGCTGTCGAGCCATCGCAGAGATCCCTTTTGGTGATTTTCTCGGTGTTTGTATGGATCAGGTTTATAACCAGGCGGCCAAGATTCGTTACATGTCCGGCGGTCAGGCTAAAGTAAATCTTGTCATACGTACAACTATGGGCGGTTATATGAGTGCAGCAGAACAGCACTCCCAATGTCTGGCTTCCTGGTTTGTCCATACACCAGGTATAAAGGTTGTTGTCCCCTCCAATCCTGC
The DNA here is from genome assembly GCA_028277515.1 of Anaerolineae bacterium. The sequence continues at coordinate 4,276 of JANQGC010000077.1, read as the reverse complement.
AGATGCTTATGGCCTGTTGCGATCCGCAATACAGGATGGTAATCCGGTGCTTTTTTTCGAGCATAAAGGCATGTATTCGGACAAAGGTGAAATGCCGGATGATCCGAACTACACAGTTCCTTTAGGAAAAGCAAAGGTGGTTCGTGAAGGAAATGACTGCACTGTGATCGCTGTTGCCAAGCAAGTTAAACATGCACTTGATGCGGCGGACGAGTTGGAGGCCAGAGGCATTGATATTGAAATCATTGACCCCCGGACCTTAGATCCGCTTGATGAAGAGGCGATTTTAAATTCTGTTGAGAAGACAAACCATCTTGTCATCGTTCATGAGACCTGGACCGTCGGTGGGTATGGAGGCGAAATAGCTGCGCGCATCGCCGATAAGGGGATCGATTTCCTTGATGGTCCAATCAAGAGGGTCGGGGCTAAACATACGCCCATTCCATTCAGCCCTACCCTTGAAAACTATATTTTGCCTCAGGTTGAGGATATTGTGCAGGCAGTTGTAGAAGCCATGGCTTAACGGCATCCGTCTTGATTTAAGCGTCGATACGAGTTGATGATGCAAATTAACAACAAATAAAAACGTTTTCAGAGGAACCTAATGAACGACAGTGAACATGAGCAAGTTAACGTTGGTTTGATTGGCCATCGCTTCATGGGCAAGGCTCATACTCATGCCTATACGGACGTCACTCTATTCTTTGACCCCAAGCTTACACCTGTCAAGCATACCTTGTGCGCACAAGGTGACGATGTCGCCGAAGTGGCAGAAAAATGGGGTTGGCAGCATTGGACAACTGATTGGCGGGAGGTAGTTGCCGACCCGGCAATTGACATTGTGGATATTTGTGCCCCCAGTATCTTGCACAAAGAAATTGCCATTGAGAGCGCCAGGGCAGGTAAACATATCTTTTGTGAAAAACCTCTGGCAATGACGCTTGAGGACGCGCGCGAGATGCTGGCAAGGGTGCAGGAGGCTGGGGTCACTCATACGATTGGCTTTAACTATCGCAAAGTCCCCGCGTTGGGTTTGGCCAAACGGTTGATCCAACAAGGAGAAATTGGTCGGATTTTTCACTTCCGTGGGATGTATTCACAAGATTGGCTTGTCGATCCTAAGTTTCCCCTTGCCTGGCGGCTGCGTAAAAAAGATGCCGGTGCGGGGTCGTCCTGGGATCTGGGAGCGCACGTTGTTGATCTGGCACGCTACCTGATTGGCGAGTTAGACGAAGTTGTCGGGCATCAAACCACTTTCATCAAAAATCGGCCGATCGCCGCTTTTGAAGATGGTTTAATGGCTCTCCCCGGGGATGAGATGGGGGAAGTAGATGTAGATGACGCCACCTCTTTCCTGGCCCGATTTACTAATGGTGCTATGGGAGTGTTTGAGGTTACCCGTTTTGGAACCGGCCACAGAAATCAAAATCGAATTGAAGTTTACGGCAGCAAAGGTGCATTGATTTGGAATGGGTTCGAGGAAATGAGCAACCTTCATTTTTATTCCAGGGCTGATGCGGAGCATACCCAAGGGTATCGGTTGATCCAGGTTGGTGAAGGTTCACACCCTTATGGGGAAAATTGGTGGCCCGTAGGTCATGTTATTGGATTTGGGGACACTTTTGTCCATGAGGTCTTCGATTTCTTAGAGGCCATCGCTGAGGCAAAAGATGCTGAGCCATCCTTTGATGATGGTGTTAAGTGTCAGGAGATCCTTGTGGCCGTAGACAACTCCATTGCCGAAAGACGCTGGGTCAAGTTGGCCGAGTTGAACTAGAGAGCGCATATGATAACCCAAAAAGAGTATCAAGAAGCAAAGAAAGGCACACTTGAAATGTTCAAGAAAGCCTGCATCTCGTTAACCGAGGAAGAGGAAAAAAGAATTGAAGTTGCGGATTTTGGTTTGGAGGACTTAAAGCGGACTGCCTTACAGCTTCTGGTTTATATCGATACCGAGCGTGTCTGTGCTAAGGAGTTAGTGTTATTTCCAGGACAGACCTGCCCTGAACATCTGCATCCGCCAGCTTATGGTGAGCCGGGCAAAGAGGAAACATTCCGCTGCAGATGGGGTGAAGTATATCTCTATGTTGAGGGTGAGCCGGTACAAACACCCCAGGCAACGCCTCCCGAAGGAGATGAAGCGTATTATACAGTCTGGCACGAAATTATTCTGAGACCTGGTGAACAATACACAATTTTTCCGGAAACACTCCATTGGTTTCAGGCTGGACCAAATGGTTGTATTGTATCGGAGTTTTCAACCAGGAGTACGGATGAATATGATATTTTTACCGATCCACGCATTCAACGTGCGCCATTGATAGCAGAAAACTGAGCGAAATTTGCTGCTGCAAGTTCCTAACCAGGTCGATTTGTGAGCAAAATAATGACAAAAGTAGAGTCCCAAACGTCATCAAAAACGAATAATATCGGGCAACCTCTCCTCAAAGCAAGGGGGCTAACCAAAATATTTGGTGGAACAATAGCCTTGCAGGATGTAGATATTGACGTTCATCGCGGGGAGGTCGTGGCTGTTGTCGGGGAAAATGGCGCTGGAAAATCGACCTTGAAAAATCTATTGGTGGGTCTGTTTCCACCCGACGTAGGAACAATTGAGCTAGATGGGGAGAGCATTGTCAACTTCAAGGCTTCAGACTTTGGCATTGCTGCAGTTCACCAAGAGTTCAGTCTCTTTGGAAGCTTATCTATTGCCGAAAATATTTGTATCAGCGAATTGCCTGGGCGGCCTACCCGGATCAACTGGCAGGAAACACGGGAAGTTGCCGGACAGTACCTGGAGAAAGTAGCAACAACGCTGAATCCAGATACGCCGGTTGAAAAGCTTAGTACCGGGGAACAGCAAATGGTGGAGATCGCCAAGGCGTTGCGCCAGGCAAACAATCTTTTGATATTGGACGAACCAACAGCTTCATTGACGGAACCGGAGCGGGACCAACTCTTCAAAGTTATTGAAGGATTGAAGGAGCAAGGTCTGGGTATGATCTTTATCTCCCATTTTATTGACGAGGTTTATGAAATTGCTGACACGATCATTGTGTTAAGAGATGGCCGGCGTGTGGGTGGAAGCCCCGCAGCCGATATGGCCCGCTATACTTTGCAGGAACTCATGGTCGGCCGACCAGTTTCAGAACGGCAAGTTGATACAGGTCATCCACGTGAGTCGATAGCCCTACGGGTAGAGGATCTTCATTCTGAAGATGTATCCAATATTTCTTTAGAAATTCGCGAAGGCGAAATCGTTGGTCTTGCCGGCCTCATGGGTGCGGGTCGAACTGAATTAGTCGAAGCAATTTACGGATTGCGAGCCTCTACCGGCCGTATTTGGGTCGGTGATACATTGGTTGAACGACCCAGTCCTTTTTTGATGAAGAAACTTGGTATTGCCTTTGTACCAGAGGATAGACGTCGACACGGCCTATTCGGTATTCGACCCCTACGTGAGAATCTGTCGGCCGCGGCAATCGGCAAAATGGTACAACGACGATTTGCTGGTATAGGGTTTCGCGGGGAAAAACAGAGCACCGAGAAAATCGTTGAAAATCTGCATATCGTCAATCCGGGACTCGAACAGCCGATAGATGAATTAAGTGGGGGTAATCAACAAAAAGCCTTACTAGGGCGCTGGCTGGCCATTGAACCTCGGGTGTGTATCCTGGACGATTCCACGCGTGGTGTAGATATAGGCGCTAAGGAGGAAATCCATAACCTCATAGGCAAACTCTCTCAAAGTGGTGTTGCTGTCTTACTGGTCTCATCAGAATTGCCTGAACTTATACAATTGGCTCACCGAATTATTGTTTTGAGAAAGGGTGAGATTGCGGCCGAATTTTCAAGGCAAGAATTTGATCCCCGATTGATAATTCAGCGAGCGGCTTCGGCATTGAAGGAAGATAGTGATGACTACACATGACCTCAGTGGGAAAAAACGAGCAGCTTCACCTCTAGCTACGATACGGGGAGCGCGTTGGTTAGCCGTACTAGGGGGTATACTGCTCCTCGGTTTCGTTTTTGCCATGTTATCACCCGCTTTTCTCAGTCTGCGAAATATGCAAAACATTGCTGTTCAAGCAGCCGTTACCGGGATTATGGCTGTGGGCATGACTTTTGTCATTATGACCGCAGGCATCGATATCTCGGTCGGATCGATTCTTTATTTGACTGTTACAGTTGTGGCCTGGATAGCATTAAATATCCAGTCACCACTGGCTTCATATGCGACTTATCTGATCGCAATTGGGTTAGGTGGTTTGCTTGG
>JANQGC010000256.1 GCA_028277515.1 Anaerolineae bacterium | reverse complement strand
GAACCACGGAGCGCAGCGGGTCGTGCTGTTCCGATAATTGAGGCGTGGGCATTTCTGACCAGAAGGGATCGTGGATGTCGGAGTCAAGCGGGTCATGTTCGGCCGAAAGGCGTGGATCATGGACCGTAGAAACGGCCGCATCATGCTGTTCGGAAAGCTCCGATTCATGCTCATCGGACATAACCGGCGAATGGGTCGTTGATTCTAAGGGGTCGTGTTGTTCGGATAGCTCCGGTTTGTGGACCTCGGAAATGGCCGGGTCATGCGCTTCCGATTGGCTGGGTTCATGCTGCTCGGACATTTGCGGTTCGTGCAAGATGGTGCGCAGCGGATCGTGTTGGTTGGAAATGGCCGGGTCATGTTCCTCGGATAGCTTGGGGTCATGCACTTGCGATATGGCCGGATCATGCTCTTCAGACAGTTTGGGATCGTGCATGGCCGACCAGATGGGATCGTGAATGGTTGAGCGCAAGGCATCGTGCTGTTCGGAAAGCTCCGGTTTGTGGATGCCGGAGATGGCCGGATCGTGCTGCTCGGAAAGTTCGGCATCATGCTGGTTGGACATGAGTGGTGAATGGACGGCCGATTCTAGCGGATCGTGCGCTTCGGATAGTTCCGGACGGTGGAGAATCGAGCGCACGGGATCATGTTCTTCTGATTTTTCTGAGTCATGTTCGGCCGACCAGACCGGATCGTGCACATCGGAGGTCAGCGGGTTGTGCAGCTTAGAAGAGTCGGGAATGTGCAGCATGGAGATGACCACATCATGCTCCTGCGACAATCCCGGATCGTGTTCATCGGACATGACCGGCGAATGCAGCGCCGATACCAGCGGGTCGTGCTGTTCCGAATTTTGCGGATCGTGGACGATAGACCGGGCCGGGTCGTGTTGGTCGGATTGGGCAGCGTCATGCGCTTCCGACCAGAGCGGATCGTGAATGTCGGAGGTCAGGGCGTTGTGCTCGCGTGAGGTGTCCGGGTCATGGACCATAGAAACGGCGGGATCGTGTTGTTGGGATAGGCTAGTGGTATGTTGTGCGGAGAGGAAGGGGGAGTGCACGGCCGACACCAGGGGATCGTGCTGAATGGATAGACCGGGATCATGCACCAGCGACCGCGCCGGATCGTGCAGTTCCGATTGGTCAGGATCATGCATGTCGGACCAATGGGGGTCGTGTATGTCTGAGGTCAATGGATTGTGCAAAGTTGAGGATTCAGGTTCATGGACAACGGATAGGGCCGGATCGTGGTTTTGGGAGAGGGCGGGATCATGCTGTTCAGACATGACAGGTGAATGGACGGCCGATTCTAGCGGATCGTGCTGAGCGGATAGGTCGGGATCGTGGAGCACGGAACGCACCGGATCGTGCAGCTCTGATTCATGCGGCCGGTGCATATCGGACCAGACCGGGTCGTGAATGTCCGAGGTCAACGGATTGTGCAGGGCAGACCGATCAGGGATATGGGCGGCCGAAATGGCCGGATCATGCTGTTCCGACAAATCCGGGTCATGTTCTTCGGATAAGGCCGGATCGTGCAGGACGGAGCGTACCGGATCATGGTCATCCACTTGCAGCACGGAACGGGCCAGGGATGCCGGGGCTAATATAAATAAGAAGAGGGTCAGGAGGGTAAATACGGCCGCTTTATTTTTCATGATCGTCGCTCCAATGAAAATCCTAAACGGGACAAATGACCACATTTAAAATTTTCGGCAACGCCGGGAGAAATCCGGAGCTAATTGATCACCAACTCGAAATAGCAATTATCCGGGGAATAATTACTCTCTTAATATTATACATAGGCTGTCAACCCTGATCGAAGAGTGGCAGGTAAGCCATTTGAACGTTGGTCCGGGGGGTGGAGCAAGCGAGAGTCTGCGAAGAATCGCCTTGTCAGCCTGAATCTTCCAAGCTGCCGTAAAACAAACATTCCTGTTTGTTTCTTGCGCAAACGAGACTGTTTGCGCTATCAGGAAAGCACGCGCAGCATTCTATTGTTCTTGTCTTTCCAAAAAAGAGGTAATCACTGTTGTAACTGCTGCAGGTTCTTCAATGGGGGATGAATGTCCTGCTCCTGGGATAATCACAAATTCTGAGTTGGGTATTTTCTTTTGCATGGCTTCTCCAACAGCCGGTGGATATACAACATCCTGATCCCCATTGATGATTAAAGTTGGCATTTGAATCTGTCCCAAGAATGGTTCAAAGTTTTCCCTTCCGGTTACACCATCGAGCACTTTTGGCAGCGTCGGTTTATCAAAAGCGACCATAAAATCACGCCATCGATCTTTTTCAACTTCACGAGCAGGATCATTTAGAAATGTTTGACCAAACATGATAGGCAGCACCCGGCCGATGACCAGGCGAAAACCAAGCCAACGGCCGACAAAGCCTAAGGATTTGTATTGTCGAATTTTGCTTGATGGTTCTGAAGCGGCCGATGTTTCCAACAAAACCAAAGAGTTGACCAGTTGGGGATACCGAACGGCTAAGCGCATGCCCACGAATCCGCCCATCGATAAGCCAACGAAATGACAGGGTGCTAAATTCAATGCTTCAATGAGCGCTCGCGCATCTTCAGTAACATTATCAATATCATAGCCGGATGGTGTGCACTCACTTCGACCCTGGCCCCGATGATCATAAGCAACGCAGGTATAACGCTTTTGCAATGCAGCAATCTGATGATCGTACATGTGTTTGTCAAAGAGGAATCCATGTGAAAAGATAACCGCCTGTGGGCCATTACCACTGATTTTATAATCAATGTTTGCGCCGTTAACCTTAATTATTGACACGGAATTTCTCCAATTTCGGCCTCTGAGTGAATCAATAATCGTCCAGATCATCCTGATTTTTTGAAATCACCCTAATTTCTCTCTGTGGAATGGGCATGACAATACCCGCTTCGTTCAAAGCATTATAAAGGGCGGTATTCATCTTATCAATGATGCGCCGGGTTTCGATGTAATGCTCAATCCAGCAGCGAACACGGAACATGAGGGCGAAATCGCCGAACTCTAAAAATAATGCTTCAATCCGCTCATCCTTCATCACCCAATCCTGGGCCCGGATCGCCGCGATCATCACCTGCCGCGCTTCTTCAATATCGCTGCCATAAGCGATGCCTACATGGGTTTCTACGCGGTAGATGTTTTCGGGAATGGAGTAGTTGACCACCAGCCCCTGGCCGATAATGGAGTTGGGGATGGTCACGGTGCGGTTGTCGCGGGTCAGGATGCGCGTGCTGCGCAACCCGACTTCCTGCACATCGCCCCAGGTATTAATATCCAATATTTCCACCCGGTCGCCAGCCGCGAAGGGTTGGTCAATCATGATGGAGAGGCCGGCGAACATATTGCCCAGGGTATCCTGTGCGGCCAGGGCGACGGCCAGGGAGGCGATGCCCAAGCTGGCGATGAGCGCGTTCACTTCAATACCGAAGCGATCCAGGACCATGATCAAGACAATAGCTGTTAAGGCCAACAGGACCAGGCGGCGAAAAAGATTGATAAATTTATCGTCCAGGTCGGTTGCAGTGTTGTGGGCAACTTCATGGCCGTACCACTGCACGATGCCATCCAGCAGGCGGTAAAGGAAGACAAAGATCAGCAGCGCATACAAGAGGAAGAAAAACCGGGAAATGGTCTCGTCCCAGGTTTCAGGAATGATCGATAATTGACGCACGGCCGTGTCCAGGCCAAAAACCAGGATACCCGCGCGAATTGAAAAGCCGGCCGAACGAACGATGACATCATCAAGCGTGGAGCTTGTGCGTTGGGTAAAGCGGGACACAACTCCTTTCAGCAATCTCCCGGTGATCAGGCTTAAAATAATGGCTGCCAGAATGATGCCACCGGCAATGACGAATTCCAGGATCAAATCTTCCATAACATCAACCTCACACATTTAAAGGAAACCCGATTTTTTGCAAAGCAACCTCGCAGAAGTGCCTTTTATTCCAACATATGAAATTTAAAAAAACGGATTTCCTAATTCTATGATACCAGCGATGTGGGGAAGTGGGAACTGAGAATTGGGAACGGGAAACTGATAACTGAATAACTGTTCACTAATCACTTTTGGTAATCAGTAATCTGGCTATCCGACAGTTTAGAAATAGGACGCGGACAAGAACGAATTTACGCTGATAAAAATAAATAATTCAGCGTCATCAGCGTAAATCAGCGTCCAGTTAATCTTCTCTTTGTAAAAGTGTCGGGTTACTAAATCAGTAATCAGTTCACTGAGCCAGGGACATCAGGAATAAGGTAATGGCTTCTCCGGAAAGCTGCAGGTTATCTTCTTGAACGGGAAAGGCGACCTCGTCGGATAGATTGGCGTCGCCGGCCAATCGCCAGGAGATGAACATGGCCGGCATAGGCGTGGAGGTGAAAGTGTCGAGATCGCTGCGGGTGGTGGGCGGGGTCATCACTAATTTTTCTTCCAGCAAAGCGGCGCTCCTTTCCAGGGAGCCTAGCAGCCAGCCATCTTTTTCGGGGCGCCCTTCCGCACCGATGTCGAAACCACCCCCACCGCCGACGCTTTCGACCTGGATCACGGCGATGGTGTCGGAAACCGGCCGTGTAGGATTAGCAAGATAATACTCCGATCCCGCATTACCCAGTTCATGACCGCCCCAGGCCGCAAACAGGAGCGAACGCTGCGGCCGGAAGTCCGCTTCATCCCACAACCTGGCGATTTCCAGCAGAGTGGCTACGCCACTGGCATCGTTGGCGCCGCTAAATCGAACGTCGTCCGGATCGTCGCCCACATAATCATAATGCGCGCCAACAAGGATGATCTCATCCCGCAGGAAGGGATCGCTGCCGGGCAGGAAACCCAGGACATTGCTGGTTGTCGTTTCCTGGGGTTCTGTGACGGCGAAGAAGAGTTCGGCCGATCCGTCCAAGGGCTGAATGGGGAGCGGTTCATTGACCGGCGAATTTTTGATTCCAAACACCTCTCGAAATTGGTTGTGGCCGTCGGCAGTCAGCTCTAACACGGGAATATCTGCGGTGTTGAGCAAGGCCAGCGGATCTTTGCTGTATAGTTCCTCTTCCTCTCTCTTGAAGCTGGTCAGGATCAAGGCCCCTGCCCCGTGTTCCTGGGCCAGTTGGATTTCCTGTTCCAGGGGCAGCCCCGGATTGCGTACGAGTATGCCGCCCGCAAAATCAACGCCGTCATAATCGGCGTCATCTGTCACATAGTAAAGGTCACCATTGACTGGCTGGCCTTCCACAGTGGGGCGTAAAGCCAGGAATTCTTCACGATAGGTCATGGGCAATTGCTGTCCATCAGGCAGAATCAAGGTAAGCTGGGGCTGATCGATGGCCGTGCTGATCGTGATCGGCACGGTTTGCAAAAATGTGCCGTCATCTCCCGCCGGGCGCAGGCCGGCGGTATCAAAGGCAGCGCCGATGATGGCGGCCGCTGCATCCGCCCCGGCCGTGCCTGCCGCCCGCCCGCCCAACGATTCGGAAGCAAGCTGGTCAATCGTCTGCATAGCCTTTCCGGTATCAAAGGCGGCGCTCATATCCAGCCAGTCGTTTTGGATGTGGGCCTGGGCCAGGGAATTCTGCCACTCATCCTGGAGGGGGAGGGGATCGAATGACTCGGACTCTTTGATCTGCCCTAATAGTTGCGGCCAGCCTTCCTCTTGAATCAGGTAGCGCACAGCGTCCCAGGCTTGCACCTGGGCCAGGCGGTTTTCTCCCTGGGACATGTCCACTTCGGCGCTGATGTCCTCCAGGTCGAATAACTGACCTTCGTTGGCGGCGCCGATCAGCCCCGGCCAGCCGGCGGCCAGGGCAGCCTGGGACGCGCCGCCATCAAAGCGCGAGGCGATATTGGCGGCGATACCGCGCAGCAGCCATTCTTCCTGCACGCCGGCCTGACCTAGTAACTGGCGGGTGAGTTGGGCCACCAGAACACCGTCTCCACCGGCAACTTGCAGCTTAAGCGGGTGGCCCGGTTCGGTCCAGTTGGTGGGAAAATAAGGCAGAGCGATGGCCGCGCGTAGATCATCAACTTCATTGTATAGTTCGACTTCGATGGGCAGGGTGGGCGAGACGGCGAGCATATCGCTCAGCCGCGGCAGCCATGCTTCCACTTTGGCCAATGCATCTTCCGCCCGGCCTTCATAACCATCAGGGTAGCGAACGACGGCCGTTTCACCCTGTAGTTCTTGCAAATTTTTTCCAGCCCACAGATAGCCTCCGTCAGCCGGCCGGAACAGAATATCCACTTCGGCCGTTGACGGGGCGTTCCCGGCCAATTCATAATTCATGGTCACCCTGGCCAGGAATGAGCCATCATCTAAGAAAGCCAACGGCCGGGCACTTTGGGAAAAGGCGTTCAGCGGATGCTGTTCCAGGTCGGCCAGCCAGCGTTGTTGCGCCAAGGCCAGTTCAGGAACGGCTGTGTCCAGGAAGGCGCGTTCGTTTTGGGCTAGCACGGCCGTTGTCCGTTCTTCCAGGAGCGCGTCTAATTCAGCCTGGGCGGTCTCAATGCGCTCCCGCCACGCTTCTTGCCAGGCATCACTGGTTGCATATTCAAGACCCCCCCGCCAGCCGGCCTGGTCGATGGCATAATCCGTTTCTGCCCAGGCGGCCGTTTGCTCCGGAATAGGCGATCCATTCCGCAAGGCTTCCTGCAGGATGGGAATGTGCAGCGAGCCCACGCCAACCGGGTCCGTTCTGGCCTCCCAGGCCAACGGCAGCCCTTGCCACAGCCAGGGAACTTCTTCTGCGGTGAGCTTGCTGTTGGCTAATGCCAACTGCACCAATGCCGCCGTTGGGCAGTTCTGATTTTGTGGCGCACAGGTGGCGATGCTTTCGCCGATACCTTCATTATAAACCAGGCGCAGCAGACCGGGAGCGATCCAGCTTTGCGCGGATTCCGATAAAAATAAAGAGGTAGCGCCCTGCAGGGATTCGGCATCAGGGAATAGTTCAACGGTAAAGGGTTGGTCATCCGGCAGGCCGAGCGCCCGGGCAATCGGATCATATTGTTGGCGAAAGGCGGCCGGTAAATCTTCAAGTTGCTCTTCAACCTCCGCCGGGTAGCGTACG
>JANQGC010000011.1 GCA_028277515.1 Anaerolineae bacterium | reverse complement strand
TGCCGCCCGATACAGGCACCGAAGGGTTGATTGGACCAATCGGCGACAAGACCTTAGGGCATGTTCTGTCGGTTACGGCCGATAACCCAGATCCCAATTTAGCCAACAACCAGCATGCTATACGCACCATAGTCCACACCGAATCGACGCTGACCCTGGAAAAGGAAGCGTTAGAAAATGAGATCGTCGCCGGCGGTCCGGCCGTGCATTACAAGATTTATGTCGGCAATACCGGACCATCCGATGCCTACGAAGTCCTGGTGATGGATGATCCTGGCTTGCTCACCATGGTCAGCATGTCATCCAGCAATGTACCCATGCGCTGCAGCGATACAAGCTGCTGGATTCCCGTGCTTCCCGCCGGAGAAAGAGCAATCATTGATGTCTTGATCAAAGCGGACCCAACGCTCGATCCAGGAGAATATATCAATACGGCCGAAATTACGGCCTGCCGCGATGACGGCGATAACAACGTCTGCATTCTGCCCGATCCGGCCACCGTGGAAGAACCAATTAACGTTGTGGGTTGGGCTGACCTGAAACTGCAAAAATTCGTCAAGCCCGACAGTGAAATCCATGCTGGTGAGCCTTTCCAATTCACGATCTTTGTCGACAATTTGGGCGTCTCTACGGCCCAGGATGTTGTTGTTGAAGACACCATGTTCAGCAGCGGACCCTTTGAGCTTCTGCACTTAGCGCCCGTTGGCGATGGAACTTGTGACATTTCGCCGCCGCAAAACGGTGACGTCGGATCGCCGATTAACTTCTCCTGTTCATTGGAGGAATTAGGACGCTATGAACGTTGGGTGATCAATGCCCAGGTCGTGGCCTATGATGAGGTCGATGTCAACAATGAAGCCCGTGTTTATGCCGCCGACCCGCGAGATCCGAACATGGATAACAACAGCGATACGGCCTCCATGCACGTCATTGCAGCGGCCGATGTCAGCGTAGAAAAAGAGGCTGTGACGTCACCAATTAACGCTGGTGAAGACGCCACCTGGACGGTTACGGTACGCAACAACGGTCCATCAACGGCCGAAAATGTGCAGGTCACCGACATCCTACCCGCCCTGCATCTGAATGATCCCGGTCTGATCACCGTGCAACCCGCATCCGTGGCCTGCAACATCGGGCAGACCATCACCTGCAATTTGGGCAACATGGCCGATGGTGATGAAGTCGTCCTGACGATTAGCGGGCCGACCGATCCCAATTACAAGGCCACACCGGGTGTGGTTAACAATGTCAGCGTGGACAGTGACACCAAAGATCCCCTGCAAGACAACAACCGTGATTCAGCGGCTATTGCCATCAGAGCCACCGGCGACTTAACCATCTTCAAGCAAAGCCTGCCGGGAACGGTTGCCGCCGGTGAACAGGTCGCTTACTTCATTGATGTCAGCAGCGGTCCGCCGTCCACAGCAACCAACGTTATCGTCACCGATGAATTGCCGCCGGAATTCATCTACGATTCCGCACAAGTGGTAGGTGGAAATGGAACCAAATGCAGCTATGCGCCGGGACCGCACCTGATCACTTGCGACCTTGGTAACATGCCCCCAGGCGCGCATGAGCAAATTCAGGTATTAGGCAGCATTGACCCGGCAACGCCGGCCGGAGTTGTCGAAAATACGGCCAAAGTCACATCCAGTACCGCGCCGGAAATGGAGTCCACTGCAGAAACAGCGGTGATCAACCGCGCCCACCTCAGGGTCAGCAAAAGCTCTTCCAGCTTGAACCCGGCGACCGGTGAAACCTTCTCTTATGAGGTGGAGGTCAAAAATGAAGGACCGTCCGTCGCCCGCAACGTCAAGGTATTTGACGAACTAACCGGCAGCGTAGAATATCTCTACAGCCGCGGGGTCATGTGCACCAACGTAGAGGAAAATGTGACCTGCGAACTGGGCGATATCGCTCCCGGTGAGACCGTTAAGTTTGAACTGGTGGTTAAAGTCATCCCCTGGGTGCGTGATGGCCACCGCTCAGACAATGTCATCGAAGTTTCTTCGTCGACACCGCCGAGCAGCGGGGTTCCCCTCTATGCCTACAGCGAAGAGATTGTCTTCCGCAATGTCCACGACTTAAAGATTCGCAAATTCGGCAAGCCGGACAGCAGTGTAGACGAAGGTCAATCCCTACTTTACACCATCGTCGTCGATAACTTTGGTCCTGGCGTGGCCTTTAAGACCCAGGTCACCGATCTGATTTCATCGGATGGTGATTATAGCTTTAGAGCACCTGAGTTCTGCCGTCCCAAACAAGGTTATGCCTCCGGCAACACCACCATCCGCTGTGACTTGGATGCCATCAAACGAGGTGAGCAGAAGGTATTCCATGTAGAAGTATGGCCTGCAGAAGCACAATCACTGAATAATCAGGCGGATGTCGAGGCCGATGGCACCGACCTCGATCCCAACAACAACCACGCCATTGTCGAGCATGAAATTGAGGATGTGGCGGATGTTGGCGTGACCATGCATGTCGATAACGACGAGGTCAAGTCGGGTGAGATGCTGGAATACGAGATCGAGGTAACCAATCATGGACCTTCCAGGGCCAAAAATGTGGAACTGGTCACCATTTTGAGCGGCGCCGGAATCGTTGATCACATTAGTTCCAGCAAAGGCAGCTGTTTGATCAGCCTCCAGGCTTGCGCATTAGGCCACCTTGATCCGGCTCAGAAGGCGACGATCACCGTCAAGGTCACAGCCAACGAAGCGTTGGGCAGTGGGACCAGGGTCGCATTGGACGCGATTGTCGGCGCGGAAACGTACGATGATAACAACGGCAATAATTGGGCCTCTGTCAGTAGCACCGTCATGGCTGTCAGGCGTATGCGCTTGCAGATGACCAGCTCCGTGTCCGAGGTCTCGCCTGGAGAGTTGTTCACCCTTTCAGTGACGGCCGTCAATGAAGGGCAAGGTCTGTTAGAAGACGTACGGGTCAATGTCGCTTACTCCAACGTGTTGACCTATGTTGCCGATTCCATAGGCTGTGGCTCCGGCCTGAGCGGGTGCGCACTAGGCGATATCGCGCCAGGTCAGGAAGCGTCATTCGACATCATCGTGCAGCTTGCCAACAATGCGCCACAAGGCTCAGAAGTACGCGGTGAAGCAACGGCCGGAACGCAAACGGAAAACGTGGAAGTGGATACCAGCGCAGCCAGGTCCAGTGTTCCCATCACCGGGGACAAAGTTACGCCGGGCAATTACATCTTCTTGCCCATCGTGAAACGGTAGGGTTTAAAAAAGCCCAGGGTTTTGAATCCTGGGCTTTTTCTTTTTCCAAGGCGTGTTTATTTTTTCTGTGAGGAGGGAGCATGATTAGTGGATTAAGATATTGATTCACAACCTATTAAGCGGGCTGTCAAGCGCATACTAGAAGGAGGCGAACGCGCCTTCCAAATCCGCCGACAGAAATATGGTCTGGCTTAGCTCTCCCAAATGATGGATAATATTTGGCGTTACTTATGGATTCACACCAACAATTAGGAAAGGATTTTAAGCAACAGTTCAAGGTTTTTAATGCCCGGCATAAACAACTGCGCCAACTTCTTGGCAATCCTGACAATCATACGCAAGCAATTGAGTTGCTTCTGCATCACCATGCCACCTTGCACAGCGAAGGACTTGCCACTACGGAGTCCTGGTCATTTGCCGACGCTGTATTTGATGGTCTGGCAACCGAACAAGCCCGAGCCATTCCCAATAAAGAAGAGCATTCTATCGCCTGGCTTTTTTGGCATATGGCGCGCATTGAGGATGTGGCCATGAACACGCTTGTTGCCGGAAGCGCACAAGTCTTGAATGATGAATGGCAGCAAAAGCTGCGAGTTTCTATTCACCATTCGGGCAATGCGATGCATGAGAAAGAGGTGCAAAAGCTCAGCTCGGCCGTCAATATTTCTGCATTACGCGCCTACCGGCGGGCTGTCGGCCGTCAAACCCAAGAAATTGTCAAAAATTTACCTCCGGAAACATTGAACCAGGCGGTCGATCCCATACGTGTGCAGCAAGTCATGGAGCAGGGCGACTTACGAGAAGCGGCCAGTGGCATTGCCGATTATTGGGGGCGCCGCACCATTGCCGGGCTTTTGCTGATGCCCGCCACGCGTCATAATATGGTCCATTTGAACGAGGCCTTCAAGATCAAGAAGAAGGTTCAGGCCAGTTGACCTACCCCGTTTAAAATCTTAAAATTAAATTCTCAAACGGCCGATTTCGCTCTTGATTTCATGGGCGAAAACTGTCTCAAGTAAATGCAAAGACTACAATCGGGTAGCGCTTAATGATTACAAAACATATCATCAATCTTCATGGCTTTGGTTCGGCAGGAGGTCTAAAAAATGAAAAGGCCCAGTATTTTAACCAACACTTCCAATCCTTTGCTGAAATAGCCTTCCACAGCATTGATTTCACCCCCACTCCCAAGGATTTGGAGTATCACACCATTATTCTTGCATTTTCCCTGATAGCAGACCGCAACGAGGAGCTAAACCATGACAGATAATACCCGCTTAGAAGAATTCCTGGCCGAATTAGATAAAAGTGTAACAGGTGAACTGCGCACTGACCGGCTGAACCGCATCCTTTACAGCACCGACGCCAGCATCTACCAGGTCATGCCCCACGGAGTCTTAATCCCCAAAAGCATGGAAGATGTTCATGCGGCCGTGGAAGCAGCAGCCAAGTATGAAATCCCCCTGCTCCCGCGGACGGGCGGCAGCAGCCTGGCCGGACAGGCAGTCAATGAAGCGTTAGTTATCGACTTTTCGCGCCATCTGAACAAAATATTGGAAGTCAACCAGGAGGAAGGCTGGGTACGCGTGCAGCCTGGCATCGTCCTCGATGAGTTGAATTGGCATTTACGGCCGTTCGGTTTGCAGTTCGGCCCCGACCCGGCCAGCAGCAACCGCGCGGCCATGGGCGGCATCGTTTCCAACAACTCCACCGGTAGCCATTCCATCCTCTATGGCATGACCGCCGATCACGTCCTGGAAATGAATGTTTTCCTCAACGACGGCTCGCAAGCTCATTTTCACCCCTTAGAAGCGGCCGAACTGGCCCGCAAGCAGAAGCAGTCAGATCGCGAAGGTGAAATATACCGCCGGATCGGTTACCTCGTCGATCTGCCCTCACACCAACAGATAATCAAAACGGGCACACCCCGCCACTGGCGGCGCTGCGGCGGCTATAACCTGGACCGTTTCGTGAACGATCCGGCGCTGACATTCCAATGGCCGCGTGATGAGCGATTCAACCTGGCCAAACTGGTCTGTGGCGCGGAAGGCACCCTGGCCACTATCAGCGAGTTAAAACTCAACCTGGTGCCTCTGCCGCAGATGACCGCCCTGGCCATCGTTCATTTCGACGATCTGTTTACCGCCCTATCGGCCGTGCCCACCATCCTTGAAGTTAGTCCCTCGGCCGTGGAGGTACTGGACAATCTCGGCCTGACCATGTGCCGTGAAGTGCCGGAATATGCCCGCCTGCTGCAAACTTTCCTGCATGGTCAGCCCAACTGTGTGCTGATCACCGAATTTTATGGGGAAAGTCCGGCGGAACTACAAGCGAAAGTGCAGCGCTTGAAAGATCATCTACAGAAACAAAAAGCGGGATCGACGGCCGTAACATCAGCCTTTGAACCTCAACTGCAAGCCAATGTGTGGCAGGTGCGCAAGGTCGGCCTGGGTCTGATGATGTCCATCAAAGGGGATCACAAACCGATCCCCTTCATTGAAGATGCGGCCGTTCCCGTCAAGCACCTGGCTGAATACGTACACAAAATCGAAAATTTCTGCCATGATATCGGCACTGACGTCGCCTATTACGCCCATGCCAGCGCCGGCTGCCTGCATATCCGGCCGTTGATCAATACAAAGATGGCATCCGAAGTGGCCAAGCTGCCGCAAATTGTCGACTTTTCCGTGGATTTACTGCATGGGTATGGCGGATCTCTTTCCAGCGAGCATGGCGACGGCCGGGCGCGCGGTTGGGCCAACGAACGCTTTTTCGGGCCGGAATTATACCAACTCTACTGCCAGGTGAAGGAGATATTTGACCCGCACGACATCTTTAATCCGGGCAATATTGTCGATTCGCCGTCCATGACCGAGAGTCTGCGCTATGGCGAATCATACCAGGTCATTCCCCTTAAGCCTTTCCTAGATTTCAGCGAGGACCAAGGTTTCCACCGCGCGATAGAGATGTGTAATGGAGCCGGTGTGTGCCGTAAGCGCACCACGGGGGCCATGTGCCCCAGCTTCATGGTCACACGCGAGGAGGAACACAGCACGCGTGGCCGGGCTAATGCCCTGCGTGCTGTACTTTCCGGCAGTCTTCCCCCAGAGGAATGGACCGGCAAGCGGCTTTACGATGTTTTGGATCTGTGTATCGAGTGCAAAGCCTGCAAGGCGGAATGTCCCTCGGCCGTAGACATGGCCAAGATTAAATTTGAATACCTGGCCCATTACCACGCCGCCAACGGCAAACCCCTGCGCGCCCACCTCTTCGGGGGCATCGACTCCATCAACCGGCTGGGCAGCGGCTTCCTGGCCCCTCTCTCCAACGCGATGCTCAAAAGCGGGCTGGTCAAAAACCTGATGCACAAAACCCTGAACATTGCCCCCCAACGTGACTTGCCCACCCTCGCCCGCCAATCCCTGCCTACCTGGTTCAAACAGCATAACAAAACTCGCCCCTCATCACCCGCCACCATGTCATCCCGAGGAACCGAGGGATCTAAACAAATAGCCTTCTTCCACGATCCCTTCACCAACTACAACAACCCCGAAGTGGGTATCGCCGCTATCGAATTGTTTGAAGCCGCAGGATTTGACGTATTGTGGCCGGACCACAGGAGCGACGGCCGACCTCTTATTTCCAAGGGTCTGGTGGAAGAGGCCAGGACCGCGGCCGATAACACGTTGGAGCACCTCTTACCCTTTGCCCAGCAAGGCATCCCCATCGTCGGCGTCGAACCATCAAGCTTGCTCACTTTGCGCGATGATTACTTCTATCTCATGGGCGGTGATGATCGCGTGCCCATCGTCGCCAAGCAGTCTTATACCTTTGAGGAATTTATCGCTCAATTGGCCGATGAAGGTCAGCTAAATGTGACTTTTACTGAAGAGAAACGAGAGATTTTGCTGCACGGTCATTGCCATCAAAAAGCTTTGGTTGGAACCGCCCCCGCCCACCGTGTTTTGAGCCTGCCACCTAACTATACGGTCAGCGAAGTCGATTCAAGTTGCTGCGGCATGGCCGGCTCGTTTGGTTATGAAGCCGAGCATTATGACATTTCCATTCAAATGGCCGAACGCCGCCTGCTGCCGGCCGTGCGCGAAGCGGATGAAGAAACGCTCATCGTCGCCGCCGGCACAAGCTGTCGCCAGCAGATCAAACACGGCGCAGGCCGCCTGCCCGTGCACCCGGCGCAGGTGCTAAGAAATGCCCTGATCTAATGCTTTACTTTGGATGATAAACATCAAGACCGAGATGTTGTTCAAACTGGTCAAAATCCCGGTCCCTGTGCAGCAAGGTGTATTCATTTTCTATACAAAATGTCGCGATGAACGTATCAATCGTTTTACGAATCGTAATCCCCTTAGCCCTCAGCGTTCGGTAATTTCGGGCGCTTCGAATCGCTATATGCCGGCCAACCATTGACACTACAGGCAGCTTTGTCAACGCTGCTAAAGCAGCTTCGTAATCTTGCTGTAAACGAAATCCTTGCAATATCTCTGTGAGAATGAGATCGCCAACAATAAATGGTTTGACGCCTAACCCTTGATACAGGAATTCCGTTTCTGGGGATAATGCACCATTGAAAAAATCAATCCAGACGGAGGAATCAACCAGCAGGGTCAAATCTTCCCTCTCTCATCTCATCTAAATTACCTTCCCATCGTAATTTGCCACGTAATTGGCGAATCTCTCTTTGCTCATATTGCTGAATAAGCACACGCAGCGCCTCATCCACAATTGCCTTTTTCGTAGCCAGGCCGGTTAACCTTCGAGCCTGTTCGATTAGATCGTTATCTATCTCAATATTGGTACGCATACCACACCTCCGGTGTGTATATTGTACCAAATTTGTATGCATTATGCATATCAAATTAACTAGCAACGATTGAACTCATTTCCATATTGTTAACGACTGACAATTAATATAACAATGGGCGAGGTATTGGAATTTACACCTTTGATCTTAAACGATCAAGCAAATGCCCTAACATTTCAAATGATTCCAACAACAAATTCTTAAAAGCGATCAACCCTTCGAGCGCTTCAACAATGAACGCATTCATTCGTGTCCTCCATTTACCCAACTGCAGGCACTTTGATGAATCTTGTTTATTAAATGGTAAGCCTCGTAACCGCGAAATCCATTTCGCGCTCCAGTAACGACGAATGGAATCCTCGGTTACGTTTATCCATATATTTTGGAAAGCTTAATGAAAGTGCCTGGCAGTTAATCTCATTGTTTATGTGGGGGAATGGGATCATCGGCCGTTTGGCCATTATCCTCTACCGGCAGTGACCCTTCTCGTTTGGACACAAAATAAATGGTCAGCAAAGAGAAGCCAAAAAACATAGGCAGACAGCCCAGCAGCAGCCAGGGGCCAAAAAACATATCAGAATCTATTAGGACGCCAAGTGGTAACAAACCCAGGAAAAGTGCCAGGCCCATAAAGGTGAGGACGATTCCCCAGCGCATAGTGCTGCGGCCGTTTTTCCGTTCCTGTTCGCGCAGTAGCCCCCTTTCAGCCAGGGCGATAGTCTCCTTGTAGCGCAGATAACGAATATAAGCGAAAAAAGCAAATGGTACACTAAAAATTATGGCTATAGCCAGCCCTATGAACAGTGCTTCAAATGCATCTGACATAATTAATTCTCCTTAATCATAAATCCTTGTAACCGCGAAATCCATGTCGCGCCCCAAGTTTACAGTGTCAGCTTCAGCCGTCTCCGCTAAAGCGAACACTACAAACCTTCATGCTGCGAGATCTCGCGCAACGCTTCTTTTTCTTTACGGTTAATATAACGATTAAACAATATAAATCCGATCAATGGCATGAACACCATGCCCACCGATAAACAAACAGCCAATCCTTCAATCGCATCACGCATCATTACCTCCTATCCGGAAACTGGATATCTAATCTTTTCAATTCTGACGTCCCGTACAAAGCCATTAACCACAAACCGGAAAACCCGATTTCCAACCCCGTACACTTAATTAGACAAGCAACAGGCAAAAAAGTTACAAGAGTAACTTTTTCCAAAAAACCTGGTCTAATAAGATAAGGAAAGGTGACGAACTTGCAGGATGATGAGCAAACGTTGGTGGAACAGGCCCAATCCGGGGATGCGAACGCCTTTGCCGAACTGGTCACACAGCACGGCCGTATGATTTACAATCTTTGTCTGCGCACGTTGGAAAACCCGCATGAGGCGGAAGACGTAGCCCAAGAAACCTTTCTGCGCGCCTGGAAAGCCCTGCCCCGCTTTCGCGCCCAATCACGGTTGAGCACCTGGCTCTATCGCATCGCCACCAATCTCTGTTACAATCGGCTGCCTCATCTGCAAAGAGAGCTATCAGCCCTCAATGCGGATGAAGTGGTTGATCTGCCGGATGAGCGGCAGGGAGTAGAGGCGCAGATAGTGTCGGCCGAATCAGTAGCTGTGGTGGATTCGGCCGTCAAACAGCTTCCCGAAAGCTACCGCCTGCTGATCATCCTGCGTCATATGCAGGGGCTAAGCTATGCCGAGATCGCCGATGTCACCGGTATGCCGCTAAGCAGCGTCAAAACGGGCATCTTTCGCGCTCGCCACCGGCTGCGCGAGCAGCTGGCCGATCAATCGACAGTAACGTAAGCTTTCCAGCTTGCGCAGTGAACAAACTGGAAAGTTCGTTCTACAAATACAGTAACGTAAGCTTTCTAGCTTGCGCAAAGAACATACTGGAAAGTTCGTTCTAAGGGTGAGGATATGAATAATTTTCAGCAAGAAGAAAACACTTTATTAGACAATGCCTTGAACCAACTACCATTGGCTCCACTGCCTCCGGGATTCACCCGACAGGTCATGAACGCCATTGGGCAAAATGCGCCGGCCGTTCGCTTTCGGCTGCACTTCATTGACATCGCCCTGGCCCTATTTTGGGCGATGGTTCTGGCCGCCGTCTGGTTGATCGTCCTCTGGCTCACCGGCATCCTCAGCCCGGCCTGGCTATCTTTTGAATCATTCAGTTTCAAGCCAGGCGAGCAATTAGCGCTGAGCAATCCCTCACTGTTGGTCGGCGGTTCGCTCCTCCTGCTGCTGGAAGTGAGCTTATTGGGATTGATCGGCCTCAATTTGCTGGGCGACCGGTTGTCTCCTGATTGAAACCATTATAACAATGAAAAAGTTACCTGATACTGCCGTTCTGTTGATTATCGACGTGCAGCAGGGCATGGACGATCCCATTTTAGGACAGCGCAACAACCTGGATGCCGAACAAAATATAGTCCGGCTTCTGGCCGCCTGGCGGAAGAACGGCCGTCCCGTGTTTCATGTGCAGCACCTATCCACCTGCCCCAACTCCCCCCTTCATCCTTCAAAACCGGGCGTGTCTATCAAGGATGAATTCCTGTCTAAAGATGGTGAACCTTTATTCCAAAAACAGGTCAACAGCGCCTTCATTGGCACGAACCTGGAAGAAACACTGCGCCGCAATGGACATGACACACTGGTCATCGTCGGCCTGACCACGCCGCACTGCGTCTCCACGACAACGCGCATGGCCGCCAACCTGGGTTTCAACACCCTGCTCGTCGCCGATGCCACGGCCGCATTTGAGAGTATTGATTCCCAGGGACGGCATTACAGCGCTGATCAAATTCACAATGTTTCCCTGGCCGCCCTTGATCGCGAATTTGCCACCATCCTCAAAACGGAAGAGCTTTTAAACGCGATAATATAAGTTTTTATGTGCCAGCCACAATAGAATACAATAGTGTCACTCATTGTCCAATCATTTGATTCAAGTGGGAAAAATATATTGTTTAGATAGTCCGTTCATTAACCATTCACAGTTCACCAATTTTCTTACCTTTAGACTTGGTCCATCGTCGTATCAACAGATCTAGGAGAACCCGCATGACTCACCCACTTATCACCCAACTTCGTTTCGCCCGCAAGAGTTTTCAGCGTTGCCTGGAAGGACTCAGCGCAGAAGACGGCGTCAAGCGGCTGGGACCGATGAATTCCATTAGCTGGATGATCGGACACCTGGCCAACCAGGAACATTTCTATTGGGTCGTGCTGGCCCAGGACAAAAAAGTGGCCGGGGATTTATATAAACTGGTGGGCACGGGTCGCCCGGCGACCACCCCACCCCTGGACGAAATGTGGGAGGTTTGGGGTCGGGTGACAGAAACGGCCGATCCCTACCTGGACACCATTAGCACAGAGATGTCGACCACCCACCTAAAATTCCGTGGTGAACCGGTGCAGGAAAACATCGGCTCCATGCTGTTACGCAACATCTACCATTACTGGTTCCACACCGGCGAAGCCCATGCCGTCCGCCAGCAGCTAGGCCACACCGACCTGCCGCAGTTTGTGGGGGATATGTCGGCCTCCCTATATAAAACTGAGTGGTAACACAGCTTATCACTATGCGAATATTCTGAGTTTAAATTGAAGAAAATTGATGAATATTAATGATAATGGCCTATCTCATTAATAAATCACCATTCACAATTCAACAATTAATTGTTGCTCTCCCTTGAATTCAGTCCCTTTTTATGCCACAATCAAAAAGTCATATCAACCAAGTAAAAACGAGGAAAACATGCCCCTTCATGAACTCGCCGGGCAACCTGCTCCGCCTGAACTTTTGACCAATATCCCGCGGCTGATGGCCGCTTATTACACTCATAAACCCGACCCTGGCAACATTGCCCAGCGGGTCTCCTTCGGCACGTCAGGCCACCGTGGCACCTCTTTGGAGGGCAGCTTCAACGAGGATCATATTTTAGCCATCTCCCAGGCCATTTGTGAATATCGCGTTGCTCAAGGATTCGACGGACCGTTGTTTTTGGGCATGGACACCCATGCCCTCTCCGAAGCGGCGCAAGCAACGGCCGTAGAAGTCTTCGCCGCCAATGGGGTCACGGTCATGATCCAGGCTGGCGGCGGCTATACACCTACACCGGTCATCTCCCACGCCATCCTGACTGCCAACCGCGGAAAAACATCCGGCCTGGCCGACGGCGTGGTGATTACCCCCTCACATAACCCACCTGGCGACGGCGGTTTTAAATATAACCCGCCCAGCGGCGGCCCGGCGGACACGTCAACAACGCAGGTAATCCAGGATCGCGCCAACGAGATCCTGGAAAACGGTTTGCAAGCCGTCAAGCGAATAACCTACCAGAAGGCGCTGGCTGCGGACAGTACCCATGAATATGATTTCATGACGCCCTATGTCAGCGACCTGAAAAACGTGGTTGATATGGAAGCTATCACCGCCTCCGGGCTAAAGATCGGCGTCGATCCTATGGGCGGTTCGGGTATCGCCTACTGGCAGCCAATCGTTGACATGTATGGGCTAGACTTGCAGGTCACCAATAAGCGCATAGATCCCACCTTCAGCTTCATGACTGTGGACAAAGACGGCAAGATCCGCATGGACTGCTCCTCCCCCTGGGCCATGGCCGGGCTGATCGATCTCAAAGATGATTTCGACATCGCCTTTGGCAATGATCCGGACTATGACCGGCACGGCATCGTCACGCGGGGCAGCGGCTTGCTCAACCCCAACCATTACCTGGCCGTGGCCATCAACTATCTATTTCAACACCGGCCCGGTTGGCCTGGGGATGCGGCCGTGGGCAAAACATTGGTCTCCAGCTCCATGATCGATCGCGTGGCCGGCCGGCTCAGCCGTCGCCTGGCCGAAGTGCCGGTCGGTTTCAAGTGGTTTGTGGACGGCCTGATCGATGGTTCTTACGGCTTTGGCGGCGAGGAAAGCGCCGGGGCTTCCTTCCTGCGCCGGGACGGCACCGTGTGGACCACGGATAAAGACGGAATTATTATGGATTTATTGGCCGTAGAAATCACGGCCGTGACCGGCAAAGATCCGGGGCAGCATTACCAGGAACTGGAAGGGCGCTTTGGCAGTCCCATCTACCGGCGCGCCGACGCACCGGCAACACGCGCACAAAAAGCAGTTCTCAAGCAGCTATCCCCGGAAATGGTGACGGCAAATGAGTTAGCCGGTGAACCCATAAAAGCTAAACTGACGAAGGCACCTGGGAATAATGCGCCCATCGGCGGCCTGAAGGTAGTCACTGAAAATGGTTGGTTTGCCGCCCGGCCGTCAGGAACGGAGGATATCTATAAAATCTACGCCGAAAGCTTTCGCGGCGCAGATCACCTGGCTCAAATCCAGGAAGAAGCCCAGGCCATCGTCAAAGACGCCTTCCGCGCTGCCGGTTTGTAACAGGTTCGGGGCGATTCAGGCAATGACATCACAGGTGTTTAAAGCCAGGGCAACGGCCGTCAGCGTCGGATTGACGGCGACCGTCCTGGGAAACAGCCCGGCTGTGGTCAGATAAAGATTTTCAAACCCATGGACACGGCCGTTTGCGTCCGTGACGCCGGTTGCACCATCATGATCCATGCGGCAGGTGCCCATGATATGGGCTGTGCCGTGCGGGACCCAGACCGGCTCACAGCCCCGCCGCCAGCGGCCGATCGATCCGGCCAACTGCTGGACGTCCGCTTCCATCTCTTGCATCAAGCGCCGGTCCGTTTCCGAAAAATCAAATTCCATGTTGACCTGGCCGTCAGTGCCAAAGCGCAGTCTATTTTCAAGATTGTGTTCAACCGCAAGAAAGGCTTGAAACTCAAGCAGCCGGTGCGGATTCTGTACCGGCTCATCCGGGGGCAAAGGACAGGTATCGCGCAGCACCTGAATATGCCACGGTTTGTTCTCGGCTGGCGGAATGTATAACCGGGGCGTGATGTCGTTTTCATCGGCCGAAGGACAACATTCGGCATTCAAAACAACCTGTCCAAAGAGCAAAACATGAAACGATAAACCACGGCCCAACGTTGCTGGCCGAATCCCGGACTGATACAGCAATTGGGGCGTGGCCAATGCCCCACCGGCAAGAATGACGGCGGAACCGTTGATGCGCTCCTGGTAACCATTCGGGCCTTCACCATCCAACCCGGTAACGTGCCCGCCTTGATGGTTCAAACGCGTTACCTGGATTCCCTGCTGCAAGGTAATATACTCCCGGACGGCCATAGGCAATGCTTGCAGCATATCCCAGGGTGCGTGAAAGTAGAATGCATTATCGGCCAGAATTTGTCCGGCAAAGGGCAGATCGCGAAGCATACGACCTTCAGCGGACAGGCGGTCCTGCATTTGATTAAGCAGGGCATGACGTGTGCGGGAATCGGCCGAGGGGGCATCTATTACCCCCAACAATGATTCCGCCTCCGCATAATACCGGTCCCATACGGCGGCCGATAAGGCGGCCCATCGTTCATGAAGAGCGGCTCGCGGGCAGTTGTTGGTCCAGATCACTCCCTGCCCACCGAACAACGCGGAATCGGCCGCGCCTGGCAGATCCGGATTGGCGGCAGTAGAAACAGGGTCAAGATAAGGATCGACGGCCGCGAAAAAACTGTCTGGGTCCTGCTCAAAGCGGGGCTGGTTGCGAAAGTGCGAAGCAGGGGGCTCGGTTATCGCCGCTCCCCCATCCAACACCGACACTCGCAATCCTTGCCCGGCCAGGCGGCATGCCGCCGCGATCCCAACCGGACCGGAACCAATTATGAATACATCTGCATTATTCATGGGCACCCTTCCTTAAGCTGATTAAATAAATTTTGACCGTTGATGTCATTCATCAAAGAGTATAACTCAAAGCCAGGTCGAATTGATGGGAAATTTAGACACCAAACAAATCCTCCGCCTTTGGACCCTTTGAATCTTCAATTAGTAAGGCTTGAACAAAATGCTTAAAGCTAAAATGCCTGTGGAAACGGTCTGCACATTCAATTGCATACGGTTTGCTGTAATTGCGCTGGCTGGCAGGTGCCGACGACACGTTGAAGCGCCTGATCGCCACCCATCGGCAGCAAGCACGTGAATACATTTATGTACGATATTTCAGTTTAGAAATATCTCGTATCTTCGGCTATGATTAGCCGATGAACCAAAGACAATCCTCCCTCAAAATTGAATACACTGTCATGGGTGACGCCGCCAACCTGGCATCTAGACTGGAAAGTTTGACAAGTGATTTTGATTATCCGATCCTGATCAGCGAAGAAACATTTGATGCGATTGGTACATTCATGCCCAACCATTGCCCGATGTGCCGGCAAAAGGGAAGGCTAAACCTGTTACGATTTATGGATTAAGTTAAAGTTGCCGGTTTCGAGACAAAAAAGAAACCTGGAAATTTAAATAAAAGCGGAATGGTTACTCAAGTACCAATTTTCGGGTTTCTAAAATCAGGAAGTTCTTTCCATTATGCCGGCAAGATAAGCCTTAACCAGATAGCGAAAGCTTTCCTCTTTTTCCACGGCCATTTTATATCCTCCGGCCGCTTCCAGACTGACAAAGCCGTGCAATACAGCCCGCAATCCACGAATGGCGTGTATGGCATCGACTCCTTGCAGCCCCAGGGAACCCATGATCAGCAGCATCAACTGCACCGACTCCTGACTTAAAGCTGTCAGTTCTATTTCCTCAACATCCCCAGGTTCCGGAGCGCGGACGGTCAGTGGGTACAAACCTGGATGTTTGTGGGCGAATTGGCGGTAGGCCATAGCCATAGCCATAAGGGCCTCATTGCCGACCAATCCCTGCGCCGCCCGCCGCAGTTCAGTCAGCAGTTGGCCGGCCCCAAACACTGCCAGACCATATAGCAAGTCATCCAGACTGGCCACATGATTGTAAAGAGATGGCGTGCGTATTTGCAAGTCTTGGGCCAGGGCGGTGAGGCTGACCGCCGAGACGCTGCCTGCCTCATCGGCCATTTCAGCCGCCCGGGCGATCACCAATTCCCGGTTAAGCCATCTTCGCTTGGGCATCTACTTTTTCCTGGGCTTCATTAATTGCTTTCTCCATTTCCTTTGCTGGATTTTCCAGCACACGCCCGTGACCCACGGCAAGCCGCGTTGGATTGGGCGCCTGTAGAGATACGGCCGTTGCCAATGCCGTTGGCAAGTGCCAGGTCGCCCTCGCTGTAAAGGGAAAAAGCCAGCGGGTGATGCCTGCCACGGCCGTTCCCGCCACCGTCTGGAATGCATCCCCGGCAATCAAAGATCCATCCCGCTCATCCAAAAATGCGATTTGATCCGGCGTGTGTCCCGGCGCGCTGATGACCCGCAATGAACCCAGCTTATCCCCTGCCTTAAGCAGGCGAGTCGCCTTAGTAGATCGTTTCATAAAACCCCCGCGTAGTTTAACCTGTGGCTCTTCCGTATGCAGTTCCATATTACCTTGTAAAAATTGAGCGGTGCGTGTGTTAAAAGCCACCTGGGCTTGAGGCAGCAACGCCGACACCTCATCCAGCGAACCAACATGATCGCTGTGGGCATGGGTCAGTGTGATACGTCTGATTGGCAGCCCGATAATTTCCGCCGCTTTTAAAATATCTTTTTGACTGCGCCCCATGTTGGTGTCAATCAATGTCAGGCCGTCATCTTCACGCAGTAGATAATTGTTGAAGGCAAACAAGCGCGTGACCTGCCATAAATTTTGTCCGTATTGGGTTAATTTCATTATCAATCTCCTCGTTATTAAACTAACTACTTTAGTTTATAAACTAAAGTAGTTAGTTTGTCAACCTGCGATTGATAATTCCTTATATTATCTTTGGAAAGGCGGTGGAGAATTTACCAAGACCGGAACCGATAATGAACGCGTCCGCATTTTTCATAAATTGCCGTTACTTTATCTTACGACAACCGTATGCAATGCGCTTCTTTAAGACCCCGTTCAAATTTCTCACTGTCAAGCAGGCCGGCTACTTGACGATGGGCATTTGCCGTTCCCGCCGCTGCCCCGGCAATTAATGCATCCAACCAGGATTTCCCCTGTGCTAGCCTTACGACCAGGGCTGCTAAAAAAGAGTCCCCACTGCCAACAGGCCACGGTCCCTGGTCGTCAATGGCGACATGATAAATGTTGGAACGCGTAGCACTAACAGCCCCGTGAATGCCCATCGTGATGATGCAGGACTCTGCTCCGCCAGAAACGATTTTCTTACACGCCTCGGCCGCTTCCTGTACTGAATTAACGGGTGTTCTCAAATACTCGCTTGCTTCGTTATTGTTTATTTTAATTCCATTGGGCTGAGCAGCAAGTACAGGACTAAGTGTAGCACCGGCAGCGTCAACGTAACAAGGAATTCCCGCTTCTTTTATTGTGCGGATTAAAGAGGTAATTTCCTCAACCGGCACGCCGGGCGGCATGCGTCCCGATATCGCCGCCGCGCCAAAGGCGATTGAGCTGTTTAATTGCGCATCTATTAGATCAACATACCTGGACCACTCGTCACTTGTCACTTCGCTCCAGGGTTCAGAAACTTGAGTCATGATTTCACAATCAGAATCCCATATCACCGTGAACTGCCGGGTACCGCATCTGGTTGGGGTAGAAACGAGAGCAATCCCCTCTCTACGCGCAGCCTCGATAATAGCGGCACCACTATGCCCTCCTAGAGCAGCAATTGCCAACGGAATACCGCCAACTTGTCGAACCGCTCGCGCAGCATTAATATTCTTACCACCTGCACGTTCATCAACAAAAGTTGCTCGGCTTGTATTGCCAAGCGTAAAGTTACCAACGGTAACGTAACGATCTAGAGCCGGTGTCAGTGAAATACATAATATATGGGGCTGGCTCATATGCTTATACCAATTGATTGATTAAAACAACAGGAAAAATCGAGTTCGCAAACAAGTGACAGTCACTTAAACCGATATGTTCCTTAAGTAAACTCTTGAAAAGTGACCGTCACTTTATAGTGTGAGCATAAAAAATGAACCACTAAATATCCTTGCTTTCTTTCTTAAAAATGACATTCGCGAGAACGGCAACAAGAATCAGGACACCACGCACAACATTCTGAGCTTGCGAATTAACGCCCAAAAGCACCAAACCATTGGCGATGACAGAAATGAACAGCACGCCAAGAAGCGAACCCACCATGGATCCCCGCCCGCCGAATAAGGCTGTGCCGCCAATGACAACAGCCGCGATTGAGGAAAATTCCAGGCCGCCGGCAACTTGTCCGGTTGCCGTGCCCAACCGAGAAACATGTAACAAACCGGTAAGGGCAGCTAAAGCCCCTGTAATGGCGAATACGGACGCCCGAACTTGTTTCACATTGATGCCGGAAGCAAAAGCCGCCTTGGCATTGCCACCGACAGAATATATGGAGCGGCCGTATACGGTATTCTTTGATATATAGAAAAAGATGACAAACAATACTGCGGCGATAATGACTAAATACGGAATGCCAAATAATTCATCACTCGCAAAGATGCGGAATGAATCCGAGGCCACGGGAATCGGCTGGTTATCGGACAATAATTGTTTTAGCCCATCATAGATACTCCAAAGCGCCAGTGTGGTTACAAATGAAGGCACGTTAAATTGGGCACGGATAAACCCGCCTCCATACCCGATAAGCGTGGTTGTAAGCATCACCAGGAGCGCAGCGATATATATGGGCACTCCCTGGCGCGTCGCCAGCCAACCTAATAACACAGAGCTAAAGGCAACAGCCGGACCAACGCTCACGTCAATTTCCGCCGCAGTGATTACCAGGGTCATTCCCCAGGTAACAATACCTAGAAACGCGGCCGAGCGTAGAATATTGATCATGTTTGGTGTGGTTAGAAACACATCCGAGTTAAGACCAATGAGGGCCGCAACGACAATCAAGCCAATCAGTAAGCTAATTTCGTTTAGATTTTGGCGAAAAAAAGTTCCTAAGACTGTAAACAAACTGTCGCCCGAAGAAGATTCTTGTTGAACCATCGTGTTATTGGGATTTTCCATTATGACAACGCTCCTCCGTTGGCCAGCGTATTCAGTTTTTCCATGTTTAACTCAGCGCTGGAATATTTCTCGGATGCCTTTCCCCCCTGCAGAAATATGATCGAATCACAGCACCAAAGCAATTCCTCAAGTTCACTCGTAACGACGATCATACCCACCCCACGCTTGGCCGTATCCCGGATGATTTCATATATTTGATTCTTGGCCTCGACGTCTACCCCCCGCGTTGGTTCATCCAGCAGCAAAACATGATCGGCAACATCAAGCCAGCGGCCGATCACAACTTTTTGCTGATTGCCACCTGATAAATTCATCACGGGCGTATCAATTTTTGGCGTTTTTATTGAGAGTCTTGATATCAGGTCAACGGCAACTTCGCCAATTTTGCTCCACGATATTCGGCCGCCCTTGGCGAACGCCTTCCACCGGCCCAGGGCAAGATTTTCATGTACACCCAAATAGGGCACAATTCCCTCTGAACGCCTGTCTTCAGGGCTTAAGGCAACACCATTGGCAATCATATGCTTGATGTTAGGACGATACTTTCCATTTGCTGCTAATTTAACTTCACCCTTTTCTGCTCGTTCAAATCCGGCTATTGTTCTCAGGATTTCACTTCTCCCCGTTCCCAGAAGACCGGCGAGACCCAATACCTCACCTTCATGAAGATCGAATGATACATCTTCAACCTTGCCCTTTATTGTCAAATTTTCAACTTGCAAAGCTTTAGGAGAGTTGGAAAAATCTTTCGCCTCAATTTCAACCATTTCCACGGACTCACCCACCATTTGCGTCACAATAGCTTGTTCGCTAAGGGTTGAAATGGGCGTTGTGCTTACCAGTTTGCCATTACGCAAAATCGTGACCGAATCGGCTATCTCGGCTATTTCAGCAAGGCGATGCGATACATAGATCACGCCAACGCCCTGGCCGGCAACTCGTTTAACCGTAGCCAACAATGAAGATACTTCCGTGAGGGCAAGACTAGATGTTGGTTCATCGAGGAACAATACAGACGGCCGTCTCGACAGAGCCCTGGCAATTTCAACAAGTTGTTGCTGCGCAGTGCTCAATTGGAAAAGCGGTAAATCGGGATCGATCGCAACATCCAACCGCCCCAGGGCATCATTTGCCCGCCGTCTCATCTCTTCAGTGTCAATACGACCTGCCCGCTTGGGCCAATTCCCAAGAGAGATGTTCTCAGCGACGCTGAGCCATGGCTCTACATTTAACTCCTGGCTGACCATTTCAATGCCGAGGGCGCGAGCCTCAGCCGGGTTTCTCATATCAACTTGTTTACCCCGAATATAAATCTGGCCTTCATCCGGCTTTTCTAATCCGCAGGCAATGCGGATAAGCGTTGATTTTCCGGCCCCGTTTTTGCCCAGCAAGGCGCGCACTTCGCCTGGCTGTAAAGAGAAATCAACTTGCTCCAGAGCAATAACACCCGGATAGAATTTATGTATATTTTGCAGGGTCAGCGCCGCAGTATTGGCCATCCGACAAATCCCTCGCGATGTGGAGTTTCTTAGATCGATGCAGAAAAGAGTAACAGTAGGTGGTGCATTGCGCAATGCACCACCTACATAAGGAGAAGAGATTTATTGATGCGTCTCCAGCCACTCCGATACTGCTTCCGGTTGCGATGAGAAGAAGTCCACCGGAGTCATATTGTAGATGGTTCCCGGACTTGGCTCACCACTGGCAGCATCAATGGCCAGGTCTACTGTTGTCCGGCCGAAGTCTTCAGCAATCATGGCATTGATGTACTTTACAATCGTCCCATCCAACAGCAGTTCGGCCGTCACCGGGCTG
>JANQGC010000010.1 GCA_028277515.1 Anaerolineae bacterium | reverse complement strand
CGCCAGGCTATGGTGAGGGTCATGCCCTCTTTGCGGCGGATGAAGTCAGGCAGCCGGCGCAGCCAATGCAAGGGAGCGGTGACACCCCGAAACCAGCGCGGTAAGGTTTGCTTAACCGCATCCCAATCGGCAATGCCGTCTCGTTGGCGGGGATTTTGATAAGGGATAAAGATCTTCTTGATATTGGGTCGCAGTTCGACGTCGCGTTGAATGCCTTCATGCAGAATCTGCACGCCCATCCTCCCGCCCGCCGGTGGGACATCAATAACCATATCTTCCTGCGGCATCACCTGGCAAGAAAGACGATATCCTTTTTGAATTTCAGCACCAGCTAGGTGTACGTGGTCAAGTGGTGATGTGGGCGGTGGATCGGTCAAGAACTGGACTTTACATTTGCCACAAGAACCATTGCCGCCGCATACGGTGTCAACCTCGACGCCAACCTGCACGGCCGTTTCAAACAGGCTATCTCCGATGGGCACCGTGAAAGATTTGCCCATCGGCTGGAAGGTTACTTCACAGGTTTCAATTTGCTTCGCTTGTTCTTGTTCGCTTCTATTCCCGATCTGATTTCGCGTTTGCACAAATGGCCTCAGTTTCAAATTCCAGACAGTTCCAACTTGTCCGGTGTTTGATTATCATTTATGAATTCGAGGTTGGATAAGGCATACTGTAGCCATCATGGGTCATTTCAGACACCGGCTGCTCAGAGTTTTGCATGATGGCTACCAGCCGGCGTTCCAGGTCACCGTAGCCTACCTGTTTCACGACCAAGGGCAGGTCCAACCAGTCAGCGATTTCCTGAGCCTTAGTGACCAGCTTTTCATCTTTTTCCTGGCTAAAGTAGACCATGCGCTTGTATTGCTGAAACATTAAAGGAATGAGCTTGGGATGGGTATCCAGCTTTAGTCCTTTGACGACAAGGGTGTCCCAGGAGCGGACAAGAAAATCAGTGAGTAAATAAGTGCCGGGTTCCTCTTGTAGAGCCTGGACAAATTGGTCAGCACCATACATCTCATAACAATGGGGACCTAACGGCCGTACGGCGCCGTGCTTCTCCAGGATTCCATCCAGATCAAAAGCGCCGCAGTGGCCATAGACCACCACACGCCGCTCATATTCACCAGAGGTTTGCTGTAGACGCTCTTCTACTGCCCGGCCAATTAAGTGTGGGTGCAGGTGCAGTTTGGCATCAACAGCCTGGAAATCGGCATCCCAGCCCTGTTTTTTGATTATCTTTTTGACCTCGCGGCCCAATGCGGCGCAGGTGATGAATATGGTTCTGGCCATGTTAATGACTCCTCAACGAACTGATTGCCCGTATTTTCTCATCTAATTGGGGCAAATCAGCTACTATCAGGCCGGTTTCATGATGGTTAATAATGGCATGTCTCTTGTCTTAGGGCGTGTTTTCATCTGTCGCGCGGTGTAAGTGATCGCGGCGTCGACCATGGCCATGGCGGGCACGATTTCTAACTGCTTGATGCCGTACATGAAAAAATCGGCGCCCATCATCATGATGCTGGTGGCCAGGCTGACCTTGGCCGAAACATAGCCCAGGTTGCCATACTGCTTTTTGCCATGTGGCCAGCGGTCGCGCACGATGTGTGTGGGTGAGCAGCCGGCCGGGTAGCCGTATTTATCTTTCAACATCCAGATTGTTTTGCTGGCCGGGCCGGGTTCGACGAGATCAAGCACGGCCGTGTCAAACAAAAAATTAGAAAATCCGGCGCGATGCGCTGTTTCCAAGACCTCTTCGGCAATATCGAACTTGCCCTGAAAGGTTGGTTTACGGGCGTTATGGGTCATGACGATGCAGGTCGCCAGGTCCAATTCTTGCAGCGCCTCAATTTCCGGTTCGCCTGTCTCCGGGCCAATCGAGTTGAAAATGCAGCGATCTTGCAGGCCCAGCTCAATTACCTTACGGGCTCCAGCCAGGCGCACCCTGGCTGTCGTACCGTCCACGAAGAAGGGTAGTCCTGTTGGGGCAATCCATTCCACATAATTGGCCATCGCTTGCGGGCTGCCACCGATCATGTCAATAACCAGGGGCACGCTGGCCCTGGCACAGGTTTCACGCATGGCCTCGATGGCGGCATAGGCTTTATCCTGGTCAAATTCTCCGGCCTGCTCATCTAGTATGAGCCTGTCGCCCAGATAGAAAATGCTGGCGGCCAAAACGGTAGGGTACTCTCCCGGCTGGCCGCCAAATTTTACGCCGCCTACATCGTATACTTTTTGATCAGCTTCAAATCTAAACATGTATTCCTCTGAGAAGTGAAAGTAGAAACCCGGTTTTCCCGCGATATTTTTGCGGATAACCTTTGAAAACCGGGTTTCTTGGGATTCTAGTCATCAGAATTGAGTAAGTCCCAATCAATGGGATAGCGTCCATAGTCTTCCAAGGCCTGGGTGAAGGCATGGATGTTTTCGGCCGGGGTGCCCATCGGAATCATATTGGGCACAATAACGCAGCCGCCGGTACATGGGTAAAGTCCTTTGATGACTGATTTTACTTCCTGCCGGACCTCATCAACTGTGCCCGACAGCAGGACTTCATCTTTGATGCCCACGATATAACTTGTGCCCAGGCGATTGGCCGTTTCGCGGAAGAGTTTGAGATCGTTGGAGGGGGGCGTGTAATAATCTGGCGCCAGGTTGGTGACGATGAACGAGCCGGTAGCGGCGCTTTTCTCCAGGAATTCCACCCAACCTCCCTGGCCATTTTCATCTGTGTCTCCGGCCAGGCGCAAGCCCCAGTAGAAGTAGATCACCGGTGTAGGCCATAAGGCTTCCATGAGGGGCTTGATGTAGGGCTTTTCAAATTCGTAGAGTTGTTTGGGGCTGAAATTAGGTACGGAATTCCAGGCGTCGATGGTGATGAAGAAGGTGACGCCTAAGGATTTCAAGGCTTTATGCCACTTCAAATTGGCCTTAAGCTGGTTGGAGATGGCGCGGTGGAAATTTTCCGGTTTGCGGCGCATCCAGTTGAAGGCGCGCTTAAAGCCAATGGCATTGATTGTTTGAGCGAAGGTTGATGAGGGAGCAGCCATGACCGGCCAGCCCCGGTTTTGGGCGAGTTCTTCGACCAGATAACCGTATAATTCTACGCGGCGGGGCAAACGGCCGTCGGTGAAGGGGTTGAATTTTTCGGCCGCATCTTCCCAAAAATCAAGCGCCTCCTCATCTGTCATGTCATCCATGAGGCGGATTTTGACATCGCCAGGGGCATTTTGAGGGAATTTCATGCGCACCAGGCCCATAGCCTCGATCTCGGAATTCATGGTATCGATCCCCTCCCCCAGGGCTTCAAAACCAAATTCATCCGTCCAACGGGCCACGATTTCGGCGTGCAGTTTTGGATTTTGTTCCACCTCGCGCACGGTGTAGCCGTAATGAATTGCAGGGCCATCCGTAAAGAATGAATAAGTAGGGATACGGTCGCTGTGGTTATTGGTGCCGACCATGATTGTTCGTTCCATACGATTCAATCTTTCACCGCGATCCCGTTTTTCAATAATAGCCTGGGCCATTTCCATCAGGCCCTGGGCCTGTTCCTGTGGCGGTGGGAATTCTGCCAGGGGATCATGAAAGGGTTCATGCTCAAGTAAGGTTTCCACCGGCCAATCTGCGATTGCTGTGCTCTCAGGACGTGCCATTGTATTTTTTCCTCCAATCCCCATTGCGGGGCTGATAACTTTCTTTACACTACTTTTACGCGGCCGCCACGGCCGAAGCCTAAATCATCTTGATCTTCTTCCGGTTCAATACCCATAAAATCATTGACCAGGTCGATCAAACCCCAGGCGTCGTCTGAATAGCCATCCGCCTTAGCCACATCCATAGCCCAGCGTTCATTGACCGCCACACCACCGGCCAGAAGCTTCATGTCCTCTGCCAGGCCTTCAGCGCGGAGGCGCTCAAATGTGGGTGGAATGTGGATCATTGTCGTGGTCATATATGAGCCAAGACCTAAAATATCGGGTTTTTCTTGCTGAACTTGTTCTATGATCCAATCGGCATCATTATCAACACCCAGATCAATGACCTGGTATCCTTGGGCGTTGAGCATTGATATACAGATGTTCTTGCCGATATCATGCACATCGCCTTCGACGGTGCCCATCATGACCTTGCCCTTGGCCTCAAGTCCTTGTATTGATTCCAAGATCTTGGGCATAACGATGGCCAGTCCGGCTTTCATGGCTTCTCCAGCCAGCATTAATTCCGGTAGAAAGAACTCCCCTTCATTAAAACGCTCTCCGGCGCGGCGTACACCTTTGGCCATGGAAGTTTTGATGATATCGGCCGGATCGTTCCCAGCATCCAAAGCTTCTTGGGCGAATTGGGCGGCGTCCTCTTCCTCTCCCCATTCGATCGCTTCTGACAACTTGGCATAGATTTCGTTTGAATCAGACATAAGATATTCTCCTTGTTTTTAGCAGCAAATGAATTCGCCACTTTACGGGATAACATGATTGTTAACCTTTACGAATTAATACGGTCATTAGGGTAAGTGCGCATTCTCAAATGCGCGGGGTTTACCAGACCGGCATCCAGGATGCCTACTTACAGGTTGGTCGTAATAATTTGTTAATCTCCAATATCATGTTTTTGCTCATTACTAATTTTGGGCTAAGTGTGTTTCTAACGCTTGCCTTAAGTTTTTAACTGTTTCGGGTGTGTATTTCATTTCTAGATTGGCTGCCACATTGTTGGCCACATCTGCAGCCGTTCCTTCCTGGTCAAGGGGTTCACTCCAATGAAAACCGGCCAGGTAAGCCTTCGTCCCCACATTTCCTGTCTTGGTGGCTACGGCATCCACAGCAGCCTGAAAACGACGAGGAAGATTGATTCTTTTCTCCTCATTATCGTCCTTTGCTTTTACGCCGGTCGGGATGCTGTGCCAGGAAAGAATCTGGTAAGTTGCCATCGTAAATAATCTCTCTTACCCTCCTTGAGGGCCACTCATCGCTGCCGGCCAGGAGCGTAAAATGAGCAGTCTATCCTCCTCAGAGACAGGTGTATCTGTGCCATTTAACTCACGAAAATCGTATTTTCCCAATATGATATTGACAGACTGATCTGTTCCGGTGATCAGCTTGCCGTTGTCGAACATCAGGTCACGAAGATCGGGGTAGGCCTCAGTGAGAGCATTAAGGGCATCTCCGGCCGTGCGGCCTGACACTTCCACCATTGCCTGGTTATCAGTGTGCTTTCTCCACGGTTCAGGTATGCGAAATTTGGGCATGAAAACCTCCTCATACTATTTTGGACTATAAAGTGATTGTTTTATGCGCTGGAATGATTCAAAATGGCAGCCGGAACCTATGAAATCATCCCTGCGGCAGATAACCTAAAAACAAAAAACACCATAACCTTTGGAGTTATGGTGTTTCTTCTCTCGAGAACTTCACCAAAATGAGTGTCTGGCTTCCCTGGCTCATCTCAGGGACACAGTTGCGGGACAGCGCTGGAATCGCACCAGCTTCCTCATTATGTATGAAAATTATTGTGCTCGTGCGCTTGGAGTGTTGTGGGAAATTTGATGCGCACTCTGGTTAATGACGCTTATGAAGATTAGTATATAAGCCAAAATTGATTAACATTGTATGGTACTGTACAATATTGTATAGTAAAAAACAATAAATGTGCAACTAATTGAGTGCAGATTGGACCAATCATGGAAAATGGTCCATTTTTTAAATACCGAGGGCGTTAGGCTGGAAGGATATTCATGTGATAAAATTGTTTTTAAATGGCGTAGAAAATATTGTTGATTGAGGGAATTTTCGTTGAGTCTTTCTGAATTGTTAACTGTCGAAGAGGTTGCTTCCTTTCTTCGCGTGGCTCCTAATACCGTTTACCGCTGGTGTCGCAGCGGGAAACTGCCCGGCATCAAGATCGGCAAAGAGTGGCGCATCTCGCGTGCAGAGCTGGATGCTTTTTTATCTGATCGAGCAGTCGGCGGCTCACAGCGCACGCTCAAGGGCCTACTTTTACAAGAATTGACACCGCCGGAACATATCATGGTTATGA
This sequence comes from Anaerolineae bacterium, assembly GCA_028277515.1. The sequence goes on along the minus strand of JANQGC010000010.1, from coordinate 8,337 downwards.
GCAATGATCCGGAAGAAATATATGATCTACAGGTCAAGTTTTTAAAGGCCGGTTACGAGGCGGGTTATCCGCTTTTTATTGGCTTGTGGTGGCAATCTGAATTACTCTTTCGTGATAAATTAATGGCAGCAGGGATTCCCTTTGATCAACTGAAGGCAGAAGGCCAATTGGCAACGGCCGATTTCACACAGGCATATTTGCAGGGTGGTAATAATAGGGTTATCGACATTTGGGTGGCTCAAGCCCAGGAGGCAGTTGGTCAAACATTGTGGGGGACCGGGTCGCACCGCTTATCTGATTGGCAAAATAATCAAGATGCTTTGATCGATTTTGAAACGGAACTTCATAAAGCTTTTCATGATCTTCCGGTGGTCGCCTTATGCCCTTGTGTTTTGAACCAGGTGGACCAACCCGGTTTTGAAGCCCTGATGCGTCTCATGGAGCATCATTCCAGCGCTCTATTCCCCTCAGAAAATAATCCGGTTCTGATGAAGGCTGTCGCTCAATAGAATCTGCTCTCTGCCCACCAGGAACTGAAAAAAGGAAATGGATCATTGAATGGTCGCAAGCCTGCCGATGGATGCTCAATCGGTTTCGACAGGCTCAGCTTCCAGTGTTGATTACTCTTTGCTCAGCTCCAAAAAAACTTACTCCTTCTTACGCACCGGTATGTAAATATACATTTCCTTTTCCGGTTCGGTGTCCGGTAGGTAGTACTCGAAGTCTGGCGCCTCGATGTGTTCATAATCTGAGCCAATTTTGAGAACTCACCAATCTTAAGCATTTGTATCCTCATATTTGCCCGGAACCTGAAGATTCCGAGACAGTTTTGCCCTTCCGGCCAGAAGTACCCATATTATAGACCTTGCCGTAGGGGGAAGGTCAATATGAGCCTTATCAGAGTAACCCAAGGTTACCTTTTGTGTTACCCTATATGACGTTCATGTTCTTCGATTAAGGTTTACTAACCCACCCCAGTCCCATTTTGGGCCTGGTCGTTTATATTGGAGGAAATATTATGTGTTGTTTCTTTACATTGCTTTTGTTCTTGGGGCCTAGAATTGCGGGAATTTTTTGGTGGATTTTTCAGCCGGTGCGTTGGGTTGGGAATACGGAGTTATCGGCCTTTGATTCGTTTATTTGGCCGGTTCTAGGGCTTATCTTTTTACCCTGGACGACGATAATGTATGTCATTGTTGCCCCAGGTGGCGTCAGCGGCTTTTGGGACTGGGCATTTATTATTCTGGCTGTGGTTATCGATGTTGGGTCGTATACCGGGGGTGGATACGGCAACAGGCAACGCATCGGAATGTCCTAGAATGCAAAAGAACATGAACGTTAAGGTTTGCTATGAAAGCATCAATTGCACGCATTGCGGCTAATGTAGCCACGGTTTTATTCGCAGTTGTCATTGTTCTACAGGTGCTGCTGGCCTTAGGTGTATTGCCGGTGACAATGGCCTGGGGTGGACGGGAGACGGAACTGACACCGGCGCTGCAATTGTCCAGCCTGGCGGCCATTCTGATTTTAGTCGCCTTCACTTATGTCATTCGACGCCGGGCAGGATTGATTGGCCGGCCGCCGGTTCCCACCTATTTTAAGCTGGCTTCCTGGGTGGTCACGGCCTATTTAGCCTTAAATGCTTTCGGCAACCTGACATCTCCGAGCAATAATGAAAGGTTGGTTTTTGGTTCAATTACGATTCTGTTAGTCATTGCTTGTTTTATTGTTTCCATATCCAGGGAGTAATTGGGGCACGGCCGATTTCCTTATTGTTTACACACATTCTCTTCATATTACCTAAACATTTCTGTGTTAGATTAACGCGCGTTGACTATTTGCCTCGATCATAGGCAAATTTTATAGGTGGAGAGTAAACTTTGCCGTCGCCAATTTTGGCGATGTATACCTGGAGGTAACATGAATCTTAATATGAATACAACCATTGCCTTATTGCTGATTTTCAGCTTCTTGTTGACCGGCTGCTTTGCCCTGGAACAGCCGGAGGAATCGAGCGGTGCGGTCGAAGTGCCGACCCTGGCCCCGGAGACGGAAGTTGAGCAAAATGACACTGAAGAACTACCTACTGAGGAATTGCCCGCTGAGTCCCCCACCCCTGAGGAGGTGGCTGAAGCATATCCGGGCAACCAACCGGCTCCCCAGCCGGAGGTGGTCGAGCCGCCGGCCGATTATCCGGGTGAAGAAGGCAGCGAAGGTGATATTGTCGGTGGTATGGCCGTCTATGACATTGATCCGGCGCAATCCGAAGCGCGCTTTACAATTAATGAAGTGCTGCGCGGCGCACCCACAACGGTTGTGGGGGTGAGCAGCAACCTGGGCGGGCAAATCGCCCTGGACTTGAATAATATCGGTGCGGCGCAGGTGGGCACGATCCTGGTCAACGCTCGCGACTTCCGCACCGACAATGATTTCCGCAACCGGGCTATTTCCAACGAAATTTTGCTGACCAATGATTATGAGCTAATTACGTTTGAGCCAACATCGATCAGTGGGCTGCCGGAAACGGCCGAAATTGGCCAAACCTACGACCTTGATGTGACCGGCAACCTGACGATCATCGATGCCACGCAGGAAGTGACGTTTGACGTGCAGATCACACCTGTCTCGGAAAATGAGTTGCGGGGGCTGGCCACGTTGGAAATTCTTTATGTCGATTATGGGCTGACGATTCCCTTTGCCCGCTCGGTGGATTCGGTAGAAGATAATGTCATTTTGGAGTTGGAGTTTGTCGCGGTAAGATAATCCCAAATACAAAAACAATGTTAATCTATTGATTAAGGGTTCCTCAATCTGTTCTTTAAGAATAGATTGAGGAACTTTTTTTGTATTGAGCCGTATTGTGGAATGAAGGGTTAGTGGCCTTCCATGATTTTGAAATGCCTGCATTAACCTCACAATCCTTCCAAGATGCCTTCGGCGACATGCCCGCAACAACTTCAACGTTGCGGATGTGGTGGAATCATGTAAAGGAAACCATTGCAGCGGCCGTTATTTATACCCTTCTGGCTATTCTTTTTACCTGGCCGGCTGTGCAGCATCTGAATACGCATCTGATCGGCCGCACCGATGATTCCATGATTCATTATTGGAACGGTTGGTGGGTTGGCCAGGCAGTGGCAGCGGGGCAATCCCCTTTCTTTACACCCTTAATGAACTATCCCGAAGGCGTCAGCCTGGTCACACATAATTTTGCCTGGCCGAACATCATCGCCTGGCTGCTGCTGTCTCCTCTCACCGGTGGAATTGTCGCCTATAATCTGGTCATCATCTTATTCCTGGTTATTTGCGGCCTGTCATTATTCTGGCTTGCTCAAGAATTGACAGAGAAGTTTCTGCCTGCGCTGTTGGCCGGGACCGTTTATATGCTTTGGCCTTACCGGTTGTCACAGCTCGATCATCCTAATTTGGTGGCTACCTTTTTCATCCCGATCACGCTCCTTTTTCTGCTGCGCACCGTGCGATACGGCAGATGGGGTGATGCCATATTGGCCGGTGTTTTCCTGGCCCTTGTCGGCTACACTCGCTGGCAGCTGCTGCTGCCCATGATTTTCATTTTGCCCGTATTTTTGCTTGGCATGTGGTTGGCGAAGGAGATAACCTGGTCCAGGAAATTTGTTCTCCAATTGGCAACCTGCTTTCTGATTGCCGGATTGCTACTGCTGCCGCCAGCTTTGATGCTGTATCGTGAGCAGCAATCTTCCGATCTGGCGGCCGATGTCTTTTACGCACAAGACGAAGAAATCATGCGTGTTGATCTGTCTGCTTTCCTGACGCCAGCCAGCCGCCATTTTATTCTCAGAGACGTGACAGAACCGTTGTATGAAAGTTATTATCCGGAAAGAGCCGGCGGCCGGCGCTACCCGGCCTACATCGGTAACATTGTCTTACTGATTGGCCTCATCGGCCTGGTCACGGATTGGCGGCGTACCTGGGGCTGGCTGTTGATAGCTTTCATTATGGCTGGTTTAGCTACCGGACTGGTGACGCATATTGGAGGTCAACCGATTGAGAACCTGCCAACGCTTTATGACTTGCTTTCCCCGCTGCAATTTCCGCGGCTGATGCGCGAACCGGAACGATACCTGATGTTCCTGGCATTACCCGTGGGGATATTATTTGGCTATGGCTGGCTTTATTTAGCTTACCGCTCTCGTTTCAAACGCCTGTTCCTGGCGCTGACGCCGCTGATGCTGATGTTGATTATATTCCTCTACCTGGCTTTGCCATCTCAAATGATTGCGGTTGATTTTGACCGGTCGGCCGAGTTGTCGCTTAAAGAGGACGGGACCCCTGGTGCAGTGCTCAATTTGCCCCTGCGCTACCGTTTTTCAAAGGAATACATGTTTGAGCAGACGCTGCATAACAGGCCTATCCTGGAAGGGCATGTTTCACGCGAGCCGGCGAATCTCTACCGATTTTTAGAGGAAGCCCCTTTTGCGGAAGAAATCCAGGCTTTGCCATCCCAGCCGGCCCATTTGTTCGCCCAATTGCAAGCCAATGGGATCAGTCATGTTGTATTGTCCAAGAGCCGGCTGGGCGAGGTGGCGTGGCAATTTTGGCGTGAGGCGGTGCCTTACGATCCGTTCTATGAAGATGATCGATCCCTGGTCTATGCCACAAAGCCTGAAGCTGCGGAAGAGCAGGAACCGGCATTCATGGCAGCCCCAGGACTCGCCCTTTCCGGTCAGGAGATTCAAACTTTTTGCTCACCTGAACGGACGATGGTTGTCGCTCGCTTGCAGTGGACGGCCGTTGGGGATTCGCGACCGGATTATGATTTATTATTGACAACCGAAGGCGAGGCTCAGGCGGCTTTGCAAGAAATGCGAACTTTCCCGCTGGCGGACGGTTGGCCATCCAGCGAATGGCCGGAAGGTGCCGTTTCGACACAGGTTTATGTGCTGGAACTGCCTGCCGAAACAAATGCGGAACTGGTTGGTCGGTTAGTTGATACCTCAACAGGTACTAATGCGGGCCAACCAATGGTACTTGGCCGTGTTCAGGAGAATGAATGCACGCTGGTAAGTGATTTTGACAACCGGAGCAATATCCAGTTTAGTGATGAAATCACACTGTTAGCTTACCGGCGGGCGGCCGATGTCGATCAACTGTCTCTGTCACTTATGTGGTTGGCCAACCAAAGACCATCGGCTAATTACAAAATTTTTCTGCATTTGCTGGAACCCAACTCTTGCCAACCGGTTGCCCAGGTTGATGCTGTTCCGCAACAATGGCAGTTTCCTACCGTCCAGTGGCAAGCCGGAGAGCTGGTTGCCGATCAAATCGTCCTCGATCTTTCGCGCGTGCCGTCCGGCACCTACCGCCTGAGCCTGGGTCTTTATGATGCGGATAGTGGTAAGCGATTACCTGTTACGGTCGCTTCCAACCAGGTTGCGATGTCTGGGGATAACTGTCTGATCCTGCGGGGCAGCCTCTTTGTCAGTAGAGAGATTGAAAATTAGCTAAATGGGTATGCGTTCCCTATGCGCCGCTATTTTTAATGTGATACCTGGTACCCCAACACTTTTACAAAGGGAAAGATTAATTGGACGCTGATTCACGCGGATGACTTAGATAGAGATGACGATCTTGCCGCGCGTGTGCTTGGATTCCTGTTGGGCATGGGCGGCATGGATTTGATCCAGGGGGAGGACGGAGTGGACGATGGGTTTGAGCCGGCCCGACTCAACCCAGCCGCGCAGGATGTCCAGGTCGGCGCGTGAGGTTTTGACGATGACCAGTTTTGCTTTTTTGCCGCTGCTGTTTTTGGTCGCCTCCACGCTGGCGAAGACGTGTGGTTGCAGGACGGTTGAAACCCAACTGCCTTTCTCGCTGAGGATCGGCGCGATCTCGTCATAAGGTTGGTTGCCGAAGACGTCAAAGAAGAGGTCGAAGGGCTGGTCGCTTTGGGTGATGTCCGTTTCGCGGTAATCAAGACATTCATCTGCTCCGAGTGCAAATAAAAATGGATGATTCTCGGCGCTGGAAACGGCCGTCACTTGCGCGCCCATGATACGGCCGATTTGCACGGCCGCGGAGCCGACGCCACCGGATGCGCCATTGATGCACACACGCTGCCCGGCCTGTAGATGCGCTTCGTCACGATACGCTTGTAAGGCGGTGGAGGCGACGAGCGGCAAGGCGGCAGCTTCATTGTAGGTCAGGCTGGTTGGCTTCAGGGTAGCATGCTGGGCGGGGACGGCAATAAATTCGGCGCAAGTTCGGCCGTGCCAACCATCAAGCATGCCCCAGACCGGGTCACCTATTTGGAAGTCGGCCGCCTCCTGGCCGATCTCAACCACCTCCCCGGCGTAATCAAAGCCGAGCATCATTGGGAATTCAATGCCGGTGTAGCGTTTCAGATACCCTTTGCGGATGAACGTATCTTTTGGATTGACGGCCGCAGCGTGGATGCGGACCAGGATTTCATGCGGTTCGATGCTCGGCCGAGGAAGGTCGGCAATTTCCAATACAGAGATGTCGCCAAAGGCGTTGAAGGTGATGGCTTTCATGGGTTACTGGTTTCCTTAAGAAAGTTATGGCTCACCCTTCACAGCCATTCGGCGTCTTGCCGGGCGAGACAGGCGGGATGGTTGGCCAAGGGTTTCCGGTAAGATTTTGCCCCGCCTGTCCCGCCACTACGACAATGATCGAAGCATTGTAGAGATCGAATTTCATGTCAGATCAAATCATACACAAAAAGTAACCACACCTCCTTATACATCAATTCAACGGGATTGGGCGGAGCAAACCCCCGTAATTCTCATCGTCGAAACCGACGAAGAGCTCCATCTCAACGGCGGGTAGTTCACGCACGGCCAGGCTTTCCACTTTGAGACCATCAAGACGGGCCATGAGTACGGGATTGTTAAACAGGGTGACCGCCGGCGCATTGTCCTGGCTTTCGACACGGCCGATGGCGTAGACGGCGCTACGGAATGGGCCATTATCATCCCCCGGATCTTCGGCCGAGGCAACATAAATCAGCCCGGCGCTGTCTACGTCGATGCCGGTGACCGGCCGTGTGTCATCTCCTGTGGGGCTGGGGCTGGTAAAGCTGCCTGCGTCGGTGAATTCACCAATTTGCAGTGGTTCGAGTTGTAAGGGGGCAAAGTGAATTGTCGTGCTGCCCTCCCCTTGGGCGCGTTCAGCGTAGATGAAGATGTAGTCGCTGCCGCTTTGAGCAACGGCCGTGCCCTCTACATTTTTGGTTTCCACAGGCCACTCTACTGTATCAATGATTTGCAGCCCTTGATCATCCAGGTTGGCCAGGAAGATGCGCCGCGAGAAAGGCTTCTCATCCTGCTCCTCGGTGCTCTCCACCAGGAGAATTTGCCGACTGTTGGGAATGCCGGCCACACTTTCAAAATCATTGCTTTTCGGTCCGGCAAAGGTGACATCCAGCGGCTGCCAGCGGATGCCGTCCAGGCCACGTGGGAGCTGCAGCAGGCTAACCCGCGGCAAGGCCACCTCTTCAGGATATTTGGCGTCGTGCACGGCAAGGAAGAGATCTTCTTCTACCCAGGCTAATCCACTCAAATCAGGCATGGATGAGGCGCGCAGGGGTAGTTGTTGGCCAATGACGGCCGAATTGTTTGGCCACAGGCCAAAATCAGGATCTAATAAGAGAGAAAGGCCACTGTCTTGAGCATGATCTGCGTCACTATCCTGTGTATGTTCATCGTTTTCGGCCGCTTCTTCGTCGGCATCAGAATCTTGCGTTTCATCAGCAGATTCTTGTTCCGCAGTTTCACCCGCGCTTTCTTCAGGGGGGTCATAAGTGCATTCGCCGCGGATAAAGGCCCATTCCTCACATTCGGATCCATCTGGGAAAATGCAGTAACCTACTTCCCCATCTTCCTCACTGCGGATTTCAGATTCGTACCCTTCGTCGAGACAGTATTGGGTGGCCGGATTGGGTAAGGTGGGTTGTAAATCGGTTTGCGCTGTTTGTGGAGCGCAGGCGCTTGGGATGAGGATGATGAGTAAGAGAAATGTGATTTGTTTTCTTTTCATTGTTTTGTCTCCTGAAGATGGCGCAAACCTGATGGTTTTCGCAAAGTTCTTATCAAAAATGATAGATAGCTCCGCACGATTATTAAACCCCATCCACGCACACAGGGCAAGAGAATTGGGATGGTTAACGATTTTTTGACTCGATGGGAAATTTACCTGGGCTATAATAAGAACATGGCGAGGTTGGTCGTCATGGCTTATTAAGCTTTACAAAATAAATGGGTAAACGTAACCGAGGATTCCATTCCTCGTTACTAGAGCGCGAAATGGATTTCGCGGTTACGAGGTTTACCCATTTAA
>JANQGC010000374.1 GCA_028277515.1 Anaerolineae bacterium | reverse complement strand
TCTGGTCCATCGAAGACCATTCCTTCTGCACAAGCCACTCGTATTCCCTTGATTTTTCTCTCCAATTCTGCACCACGCCGGTGAAAATCAGCTCCGAATATTACAGATTCTCGCCTGTTGTTTCCGGCTGCAACCCCCAGATCAAGCCGTCCCGTGGAAAAGAGGTCGACGAGAAATGCTTGCTCCACAACCTGACGCAGATGATAAAGGGGCAAAATGAGTATGTAGGTGAGGAGCCTGATGCGGCTTGTCGCCACGGCCAAGCCGGCAAGAGCTGTAAGCGGCGCCGGCATAAAACCGTCTCTTGAGGCATGTTGCTCGGCAAGTCCAAAGGTCCTGTAGTTCAGCCGTTCGGCCACCTGTGCCTCGATGACAAGCTCCGACAGCCGCCTCTGCCAAGCACGACTTTCAGGAGCCGGTCTTGCATCGGTCCACACGCTCAAGTGAAAATCGGACATAGTCTCTGTCAATCCCTTCAAAATCTGCCCCTCTTGTGTGCATCCACCAGAGGGGAACTCTGGTTATATAGTCCAATAGCCTGACACAAATCGTGACGAAATTTGCCCGACTTTCTTATTCAGATAGAACCGCAATTGCGTCGATTTCTACCATCAATCCTGGAATCCCCAGTGCCGGAACCGGAATTGCAGTTGAAGCTGGACCAGGGTAATCAAAGTAAGAGAATCGAATTTCCGCACAGCGTTTCCATTCCTCACGCGTACCGGTTGACACAAAGAACGTTTGCAGCTTGACGATATCGTTCATGCCGGCGCCAAATTCCTGAAGCACTTTCTGGACATTGTCCATTGCAATTCGAGTTTGAGCAACGATATCACCAGAATGCAGCAGATTCGCTTCTTTATCGTAGGCAACCTGTCCGCCCACGAAGATTAACTGCCCGGCACGGACTCCATGACTAAATGGCACCTTTATAGGCAAATTCCAGTGCCCTTCCGGCCATGCAAATTCTCTTTCCATTCTTTTAACTCCTTTGATATATGTATGGTGCAAAAGTGTCGACAAATTGGCCGGCAAAGTTTGCAGCAAAAAATGATGAACATGTGATGGCCTCAAGCTCAACCGGCACTGCAATCCTCTCCATGTAGCAATGAATTGATTTGACATCAGCCAGAACTTGTGTTTCGTGCGTCATTTGCAGCTGGTAGTTCGCGATCGACCGGTCGCTGTTTCTTTTTCCCTCTCAGGAACTGAACGAGTTGGGATGCGGTTAGAGCGCAAAACAGGGCGACAATCAACAAAGCAGAGATCGCGGCCAGAGTGGGGCGAATCTCTGTCTGTAAGAATTCAAACATGCGGAGTGGCAATGTCTGCTGGCGCGCACCACTGATGAATACAACCAGTACGACCTCGTCCCATGAAATTACAAAAGAGAAAACAGCAGCCGCGACCAAACTGGGCACAATCATGGGTAGTGTTATTCTTCGAAATGCCTGTAATCTGGATGCACCAAGACTGACTGCCGCATCTTCAAGATCGGTACTCACCCTTTTGAGGCCACTTTCAATGGTGAGTACGGCATAAGGAATAGCCAGAATTGTATGAGCGACAACAAGACCAGCAAATGTGCGTACTAAACCAACTGTGTTGAAAACATCGAACATGGCTATTCCAACGACGATTGCGGGGAAGATCAAGGGCGTCAAGAGAAGCGCACGAAAGAGGGCCTTGCCTCGTTTCACAAAACGAGTCAGAGCCAGCGCTGTGAGTAGACCAATTGTAGTAGCCAAAATACTCACGCTGAATGCCAATCGCAAACTAAGCCAGAGAGCACGAAGCCAGCGCTCATCCTGCAGAAAGTCGTGATACCAGCGCAATGAAATACCTTTCGGGGGGAACTGTAGAACGGTCCCGGGGTTAAATGAAATAGGGATGACCACAAGCAGTGGGATAATCAGAAAAGCCAAAACCAGTCCAGAATACGTTGCCAGAAGAAGCCGATCTAACTTCATGCGCCGCGAAATGCTGCGTATCACTTGCGAATCCCACCTGTCAACAATTGTTCAACACCAAAAAACCGGTTAAAAATCAAGAATAGTAGAGAGGTAACAACGAGCAGCGCGATGCTCATCGCGCTCGCGACCCCCCAGTTCAAGATCTGTACTTGTTGACCAATGAAAATGGATATTGTGGTCACGCGTCCTCCTCCAAGAACCGCGGGGGTTACAAAGAAGCCCAATGAGACGATAAACACGAGCAATGATCCCGCATAGATTCCCGGACTGGCCAATGGTAGATAGACACGGCGCACGGTTTGAAGACTTCCTGCGCCCAAACTGCGAGACGCATCGATCAGCGTCATGTCGATGTCAGATAGTGTGGAATAGAGGATGAGGATCATATATGGAAGCATGAGATGTGTCATGCCAATGACGACAGACGGTAGATTGAAGAGTAGATTCAGAGATCCTTGAGTCAGTTCTGCGGCTTGAAGAAACTCGTTGAGAATGCCTCGCCTTCCAAGAATGACGGTCCAGGCATACAGTCGAGCAAGTATCGCGGTCCAGAAAGGAATGAGCGTTACGAACAACAGACCCTCGGCAATCCGCTTACGAAGGGTCGTCAGCCAGTACGCTAAAGGAAAACCAAGAACCAAACAAACAAGTGTTGTATAGAGTGCCACTTCAAAAGTAATGCGGAAGACGTTGCGAAAAGCCGTAGACTGAACCAGTGAAATGTAGTTTTCTACTCCCAACTGAGTTTCTGTTACGGTGAAACTGCGAATCAGGATTCCTACGATTGGAAAAACGAAGAATATTCCCAGTAGCAATACAACAGGAGCCAGCAATAGAATCGACATAATGATCCGCCTGCTCCAAAATTCGTTTGTCTTGGCAAAAGTCAAAGGTGGCGCCTCTGTCATGACGTGGCTCCCATGAGGTAGCATACCGCCAACTCTAATCGAAGACCTTTTTTCTGGACTTTAATAGACGAGCACATCACTCTTATTCCAACCAATCAGAACTTGCTGCCCCTCATTCGGTGCCAGAGCGGTGTCTGGAAACTGTAACAGAATCCGTTTTCCTTGCGGTAGATCAACCTCCACCCAGTTGAAAGTTCCCTGAAAAGTCACGACACCGACTTTACCTTCAGCAGTGAAATCCAATCCTTTTGCAATCGGTCCGATTTGGATATTTTCGGGCCGGATACCGCATGAAACCTGGGTGCTGTAGGTTTCTGTTTCAGTCAGTTGAACGGGAATGGTCATTCCCTCCTCGGTGTGGACAGTGCCGCCAATTCCAGATAGTCGCTCCAGATTTCCTTTGAAGCTATTCAGATAACCCACGAATTCGGCAATAAACTGATCCTGAGGACTGTGGTAGATATCACGGGGTGAACCACACTGCAGGATTGTACCATCTCTCATCACTGCGATTCGATCAGCCATTGAAAAGGCCTCCTGCTGGTCATGTGTGACGTATATGGTGGTGATACCCAACTCGCACTGCAAGCGACGCACTTCAATTTGCATGCGTTCTCTCAATTGCCGATCGAGAGAACCCAGAGGCTCATCCATCAGAAGCACATTCGGGCGAAATACGATCGCGCGCGCAAGTGCTACACGCTGTTGTTGACCACCACTCAACTCGCCCGGGTACCGATCGCCCAGATTACCGAGTTCAACGAGCGCCAGCGCCTCCTTCAATCGCTCCTGAACCTGATCTGCTGACAGCTTCCGCATCTCTAGAGGAAAGGCTACATTCTCCGAAGCAGTGAGGTGGGGGAAAAGCGCGTAGTTCTGGAAGACGATCCCCATATTGCGATGATTTGGCGGTAGATTAGTAACGTCAATATCATCTATATGGATCTTGCCACCAGTTGGCTTGATCAGTCCTGCAATAATACGTAGGAGAGTTGTCTTACCGGAGCCACTAGGACCCAGGAGTGCCAGAAACTCACCCGGAGCTACATCCAGATTTGCCTGGTTCAATGCCCAGACACGTCCGAAGCGATGATGAATGTCATGGACGCGGAGTCCTGAGCCGGCCCCTGCATTCTGGTTAATCGTTTCACCTCTAGCGAATTCTGTAATCGCTCGTGCCCGCCTTGAAGTCGCCTGCCTCTGTTGCAGACGGCACTGCAAATGACAGTAGGGCGGACACGAACACCTTTCTTTTTTGTATTTTTCCGATTGCGGCTCAGCGCGCCGCTGTTTGCCAAGCAGTCCAGGCTTCGTTCAATCGTTCTCCCTCCTCGAAGTAAAACTCCCCATTTTGAACACCACTGATTATCTCGAGGTTAGGGCCAAACCGCTGCGCAAAATCGGTCATGCAGTCGGGGAAGAGCGGTCCTGTCATGATAACGCCATACGCAGTCTCATTCAAGAAAGTGCAATTATTCGCCGGCTGCAGAGCAAATGCTACGACGGATTGGGCAGCCTCAAAATGGGAGGTGCCTTCGACGACTGCTATAGGACCGCCAGAAATGAGACCATCATCCCAGGTCATGTCAAGTGGTAGGGTTGGTTCGTCAAGCAGGCGTAAGGCTGGCCGACCACTGAATGTAATAGACATGTCGCATTGCCCATCAAGCGGGAATTGTATTGAGTCCGCCCCACTGCTCACAAACACTGTTTCATCATAAATAGTCTCCAGCTTGTCTAGGGCGCGCTGCACGCCCTCGTCCGTAGAGAGAGTCTCATAAACCTCATCAAACGGAACACCGTCATCTAGCAGGGCTAATTCGAGATTTCCACTTGACTGAACAAAATTGAAAAGGCACCGTTTGCCAGGGTACGTTTCCAGATCAAAGATGTCCAGCGCCGATTCGGGCTGTCGATCCTCTGGAAAGGCTTCGGTATTCCAGGTCAAAACGATTCCAAAATCAGTCCAGTTGACCCAATATCCCTGTGGATCATAGCGCGAGCTCTCCGGAAACTGATCGATTGGGAACAGCGAGAGGTCCATTGCTGCGAAATTACCTTCAGCAGCCAGGCTGCTCGCGCTGCCATAATTGAGAATCGCGAAGACATCCCATTCAGGATTGCCAGATTCGACCTGTGCCTGGAGGTTTGCCAAAGCCGGACCTGTGCCGGGCGACGTTTGAACCACGGTCCAACCGGTTATTTGTTCCCAGTCCTCAAGATATGCTCTGCGGGCCGCCTCATGAAGCTCTCCCCCAAAGTCAACCCATATCAGGTCGTCTGGGCCTTGTTGCCGAACTTGCCACAGCAACTCCACTAACTCAGGGGAAACATCTTGGAGGAGTGGCTGGACATCGGTAGGAAACTGATCGATCGGTGAAGTAGTTTCCGTTTCGCTTTCTTCCATCGTCGCCTCAGGCTCTTGATCCTCCTCCATTTCCTCTTCTGCTACATTTTCTTCTGTTGCAGGAGCAGGAGCCTCGTTGGCTTCTTCAGATTCATCTTCGGGTACTGATGTACAGGCTGCCAGAAGCAGACCGGACAGCATAATAATCACTATCAGACGTCTAATACTGAGATATTTACTCATCAGAGGTTCTCCTTACTACTCCTACGACTCGCAAACGGTCGCAAGATTACCTACTCCACGACGAAATCTAACACATCACACAGCACAATTCTCACGGAGCTGTGTTCACAATATGGTTATTGTATCCACATATTGAGCAAAACGCAACAAACCAATATTGGAAATTCTAGGATGTGTTTCATGGATATTGCAGAGAAGGTATAATTACCTTTCTGGAGTCAAACATTCATGGCAGATATTGGATATTCGGATTTTGAAGAACGATTGCCCCGGTCTGGCGAACCTGGACCGCGAGAGCAAGTAGCTGGCAGCACAAGAAATTGGGGAGCGGCCGCTCAATTTCTGATTTTCCTCGGCCGGCGCCTGCTGTATAGCGCGATCATTCTGTTTTTCGTCATCTTCTTAACTTACTTCGGCCTGGAAATGGTCGGCGGCAGCAGCTTTGGGAACTCGATTCAGGAGGCGGTGGTTGATACAACGGCCTATATCGGCCGTCTGCTACAAGGGGATTTAGGGATGTCCACGGCGGCCAGCAGTGATGTTCGGCCGCGGCCGATGGGCGAAGTGATAGTCGAGCGGATGAGCCGCAGCCTGGGCTTGCTGGCAATTTCCCTCTTTACGGCCACTTTTTTTGGCATCCTGCTGGGTATGCGCGCCGCGCGCAGTGGCTCTAAACGGTCGCTAGGCATTATTTTGGCGACGATCATCGGGGTTTCTGTACCCAGTTTTTTTGCTGCCTTTTTGTTGCAATGGGCTGTGACCAGGTACACGGCCTGGTCGGGGACAGCGGTTCTCCCTGTTGGTGGTTTTGGCTGGGATAAGCATCTGATTTTACCCGTGATTGTGCTGGCTGCACGGCCGTTGGCGCAGATCACCCGGGTTTCTTTTGTCACATTGAAAGACGTGCTCAACCAGGATTATGTGCGCACGGCTCATGCCAAAGGACTGCGTGGCTACCAGGTCACCTGGTCCCATGTGATGCGCAACGCAGCTATCCCTATCTTAACAGTTATCGGCATCTCCTTCCGTTTTGCCCTGTCCAGTCTGGCCGTTGTCGAGCTATATTTTGGCTGGCCTGGTGCTGGTTTCACGCTGCTGCGCAGCATCGCCACTCGGGATGACAATTTAACGGTTACTTTTATCCTTCTCCTGGGCTTGTTGATTGTAATTGTTAATCTCATTCTGGAAATTAGCTACCGCCTGATTGATCCACGTCTTTGGGACCCGCCTGCGCACATTGTAGATAAGGGAAAGAGTAGCGTCCTCGACTCTCTGCGATCCATTGGGGGCGATATTGGTGAGGTCATCCTCGATAACCGTCTGACCCGCTGGGTAAAGAAACAGCGCGAGAAGCGTGTTGAGTCGGATCAAAAGGAGCTGGTAGTAGAGGCCAAGGAGAACAATCTCGACGAACCATATATTGGGACCCGATCTATCTGGGTGGCCTTAAGGCACAATCGGCCGTTTACCATCGGTGCGCTGCTGCTCCTGGTCCTGGTGGTGATCGTAATATTTGGACCGTCGCTATCCCCCCACAATCCATATACAACGCAGGGCTTGGTGACAGTTGATGGCCAGTTGACACGGCCGCCGCTGCCACCAAGTGAAACTTATCCCTGGGGCACGGATGCTTTAGGCCGGGATATGCAAAGCCTGATTCTCTCCGGGGCGCAGCAGACAATTTTGTTGGTTATTGTGGTCGTGGTGGCGCGCTTTGTGCTTGGGGTCCTGCTGGGTGCGATTGCCGGTTGGAATAATGGTGGTAGATCAGACCGCATCATCCTCGGCCTGGCAGAGATAATCGCCGCCTTTCCCCATTTATTGCTGGCCATGATTTTGATTCTGGCCGTTGGTATCCGCCAGGGGATGTCCACCTTTTTGATCGCCCTGGGCTTCATCGGCTGGGGAGAGATTATGCAGTTTGTACGTAGCAAGGTCACTGCCCTGCGCGGCGAACAATTTGTGGAAAGCGCGGTGGCCTCCGGGGCGGGAACCCCACGCATTTTGAATTCCCATATCATGCCCAATTTGTTTGGCTCGCTCGTTTCATTGATTGCCCTGGAAATGGGTGCGGTATTGATGCTGCTCGGTGAGCTAGGATTTTTGAGTATTTTCCTGGGCGGCGGTTCGATGATTGAATTGCCTGGGATTCCACCACAGTTGTTTTCGGATGTGCCGGAGTGGGGTGCTTTATTGAGCAATATCCGCTACCAGGCCCGGCCTTATCCCTGGACCGCCTTCTATACGATGGCCGCATTTTTCCTGGCGATTTTCGCCTTTAATTTGTTTGGGGAAGGGGTGCGCCGGGCGGTGGAGTCAGGCCACCTGGTGATCGGCCGTTTCATCAACCGTTATTCAATCGCGGCCGTCCTGGCCGGCATCTTGTTCTTTAACTGGTTCCAGAACAACAGCGGAGCAACCCCATTCTATCGCGAACAGGCGCAAATTTTTGATGAACAACAAGCGATGGCGCATGTTCAAGCCTTAACCGATCCAACCTTTGATGGCCGGGCATTGGGCCAGGAAGGGCAGGCCCTGGCCGCTCAATACATCGCCGAACAGATGGATGCTATAGGCTTGCAGGACGGCGGGCAAGGCGGCACGCTCTTCCAGGAACGGGAGCATACCTTCGGCCGTGTCCTATCAGAGCCGACGTTCATTATCAATGATGGTGGAGAGGAGCTTGTTTTCGGCGAGGATTTCGCCGTGTATCCGGGCCGGAACATCAGCTCAGGCGAGGCGTCCGGCCAGGTGCGTGTGGTTGGCCTGGGTGATCCTGTGCAGCGCAGCGGAGGTGGTTTCGGCACGTCGTTTATTACCCTGAACCGCGAAGATTTTTCCGGTGACACGCTCCTGGCGCTTGATGAGCAAGATGGGGCGATATTATCCGGAGTAGAAAAAGACGGTCTGCTGGTTGTCACGGATGATCCGGACAAGCTGGGCAAGCGGTTCACGATGTCCAACCGATCGGGAGCCAGTATGAATATATTTACCCTGGAGATGGAGGGGGAAGAGACGCCCTCATTGTGGATTTCCGAAGAAACGGCCGATCGCTTGCTTTCTTCCTCCGGGTTGAGTGTTGATGACCTGCGGCGGCAGTTTGAAGGGTTGGAACCGGAAGGATTATGGCATGAGGCGCTGCCGGTCAATGTTCAATTTGAAGTTGAAGGAGTGCCGGAAGAAAGTTGGCCGGTGCTGCATGTGATCGGTTATATCCCTGGTGAGTTTGGCTATGAAGGAT
Organism: Anaerolineae bacterium; assembly: GCA_028277515.1. The sequence continues at coordinate 1,500 of JANQGC010000374.1, read as the reverse complement.
GCGCCGACTGCCTGGATAGGGAAATGGTTATCGTCATGGCCCAATATGATAGTCCACCCGTGGGACCGGATGGCCAAATCTGGGGGGCGGCTAACGACAATGCCTCCGGCGTGGCGGTGATGTTGGAGGCGGCGCGGGCAATTAAGAATGCAGATTACCAGCCAAGGCGATCCTATCTCTTCATTGCTTACAGCGGTGAGGGATTGGATGGCGGAGAACCGGTGTTTGATCCGGAAGTAAAACGCTTTTTACAGGCCAAGACCGGGTTCGCCGGCCGCTTTGAACCGGTGGCGATTGTTCATCTGCGCGGGGTTGGCGACGGCACAGGTGATCGGGTGGAGGTTTCCTCCTCGGGCAGTTTGCGCCTGGCTGATGTGTTTGAATCGGCCGTGCGCCAAACAGGTGGCGATCCACTGCGATCGGAAGAGGAAATTGATATTAGTTTGATTTATGATGATGTCAATCCATCGCAAGATTCAAGCGGCCAAGAGGCGCCCGTTGTCCGCTTGTACTGGGAAGGATGGCAGGAAAATGCGCGAACGGCGTTTGATACGGCCGACCGTATTTCTGAAGAAAAATTAGGGCAGGTTGGGCGCGCGTTGTCCATGGCTCTAATGGCTTTGGGCCGGGAAATTAATTATTGAGGTGAACCATGAGCGAAGAAATGAAGACAAAGTTAGCGACAAAAGAAGAAGTGACTGAAGCGCTTTCCCAGGAAAGAGATTTGTCAGGTTTTGATTTAAGCGGTTTGGATCTTGAAGGGATAACTATTGCCGCCGTGAACATGGCCGATGCAGACCTTCAAGGCAGCAATCTTTCCGGGGCCAAACTGGTGGCGGGAAATTTTGAAGGATGTGATTTTTCCGGGGCTTTTTTAAATGATGCTCGCCTGGCAACGGCAAACTTTGCCGGCGCCAATTTCAAAGGAGCGCAGTTTGAAGGAGCGAAATTCGCTGCTGCCAATTTCGAGGGCTGTGATTTTAGCGAGGCAAATCTCAGAAAAAGTAGTTGGTTTGGCGTCAATGTGCAAGGTGCGGACTTCACGGATGCGGATATGAGTGACACGCGCGGTGGTGCAGTGGATTGGTCCGGTGCAAAAGTGCCTCCCGCAGAAGAACCGGAAGTTGTTGACTTTGGCCCACCTAAAGGCCTGGCCATCTTTGCCGTCTTTATTATTGTCGTTGGAGGTTTATTTTTCTTCTTCAGAAGAAGAGGGAATTGAATTTGAATACATGGTCAGGTATGTAGTTACGGCTTTTCAGGAATAATGAAATAATACGGTTATTCTGTGAGTAGGCATCCTAGATGCCGGTCCAAGAAAGCTGCGCATCTAAGGATGCGCACTTACTCTTATATAGCCGCATTAATTAGAATAGGTTCAAGAGCCGTGAAACTGCTGAATAAGCTTTACAAAATAAATGGGTAAACGTAACCGAGGATTCCATTCCTCGTTACTAGAGCGCGAAATGGATTTCGCGGTTACGAGGTTTACCCATTTAA
>JANQGC010000334.1 GCA_028277515.1 Anaerolineae bacterium | reverse complement strand
TACCCTTGCATAGTACCTGGATCTTGCATAAAATTTGATGAATTTTTCTCAGCCTATAATTAATAATGATTTAGGGTCTTATACAGCTTGTATCTAATTCCTCGATTTTGCATTAAATAGTTCTTGAAAAATAAAAAACCATTTGGGATTCCTGTTTAGCAAGGGTTTCCACAAACCATAACCGCTATAACAGGAGGTACCCAAATGGTTAAAAGACGAAAAAAGAATACCAGAAAAAACCGTGTTCGTAAAGGGTTTTGTAAAAATCAAGCTAAGGCCAGAAAAATCAATGCTTCCACGCAGTTTGAAACCTGCACCGAACAATTGAGTCCATTTGGCGGGCTTTTGGCCCTGATAAAATTTTTTGATTTGGTTAATTTTCATAAAATATTTGACTCAGCCTATCAACCCACGTCCCGTAAACCCAGGATGGGACACTATTCCATGATGGTGGGCATTCTGATGCTACTATTTATTGGGTTCAACCGAATTTGGCACTTTGTCTACGTACGATTAGACGCCATGCTGTGTGGTTTTTTCAATGTCACAAAACTTCCAGCAGCCACCACATTCTGGCGATATGTGGACAACCTTGGCATCAATCAAGCCAAATCCTTATTGAATGTGATGAGCATCCTGCGTGAAAGGGTCTGGCAACTGTGCGATTTTCAATATTACCAGATCCACATCAACATCGATACTACCGTCAAAACTGTTTATGGCGATCAACAGGGTGCTCGCAAAGGCCACAATACAAAACACCGTGGTAAAGAAGGCCTTCGACCTGTCTTATGCTTTATCGAAGAAACCCGTGAATATTTATTGGGTAAACTTCGCAAAGGCACGACCATTGCCGGTAAAGAAGCTGCAAAGTTAATCGCCGACATCAAGCAGCATCTACCCGGTAGCGTTCAATCTGTCATCCTGCGAGCCGATGGTGAATTTTTATCATGGGAAGCTGTAAAAGCCTCACTTGAAGCTAACTTTAAATTTATCATTGCCAATCGGGGTTGTACACCGGTCTTCGAATCTGACGGTTGGTACCGTCCTTATAAGCGTAAACCAGTCGAATACAATAGCTGTATTTACCAACCCACAGGCTGGGAGCAACCGTGCCGATTTGTGGTCATGCGCATTCTCAAAACACTAAAACAATCCTCTAAGCAACAACAATGCGTTCTTTTTGAAGACGACAAGTACACTTATCGAATATTTTGCACCAATATGGCCGGCAAAGCCCACAAGGTCATTGCCAACTATGATAAACGAGCTGATGTCGAGAACCTGGTTGGTGAAGCTAAGCGCGAAGGCTTGGATATGATCCCATCAGCTAAATTCAAGAACAACTACGCCTTTTTCCAAATTGTAATGCTGGCCTATAACATCTGGCGTTATATGAAAATGATCGCACAAAAGAGTGCCGCAGAGAGTTGTTCGACCAGAGGCGGCATATTAAAAGGTATTGTGACCAATACCGTCCGAATTGCACGACTGAAACTCTTATTTATTGCAGCCAAAGTTAGCAGTCATAGCGGCCGTGATAAAATCAAGTACTCAATTCATGACAGCCGCACACCGGAGATGCTTCAGTTGCTAAAGTTTTTGGACAAATCTCGTAATACTCCGCGGCCCTGGCGCAAAGAGTTCAGCTGGTCGCCACGTTTTGCAATTTGACAGTATGCAAGAAATTTCTTGCACGAATAAAAATATTTTTGGGCAAATTAACTTTTACCGCCGATTCCGTGCAAGATTCAGGGAATAAAGGTTAAGCTAATGCATCCATTTGATCACGATATTCAATTAAAGCAGGAGAAAGATAATTTATATTCAGGAACCATTTCGGAAAACTGGTCTATCAATGGTGTGCCGGATGGTGGATATTTAATGGCCATTTTAACCCAGGCCATGATGCATAAGAGTGACATGCAATCGACACCGATTATCACGGCCAATTATTTAAGACGCTGTGTGCCCGGTGATGTGCACGTATCCACTGAGGAGTTGGCCATATCCCGGCAGTTTCATCGTTTTCAGGCGATATTGAGCCAGAACGAAGAAGAAAAAATCAGGGCCTTTGGTACCTTTGCCAGTGATAACAATGAGTGC
>JANQGC010000305.1 GCA_028277515.1 Anaerolineae bacterium | reverse complement strand
CCCACGGCCGAACCTCGATCTTATCCAGGTTGAAGGCCATACGCGTGAAGTCAACATTGTGCTCGATGTAAGGCCCTTCGCGCACGATTTCATTTGGCTCAACCGAATACCGTTGCAAGAGGGTCGGATAGAGACCGCCCAGGATGAAAGTCGCCGCCAGCCACAGCCCACCGGTGATCAACACTGGACGCGGGGAAAATCGCAAGAAATTGAAAAAGACGGCAAAGGCAGTGAGCAGCATGAACACAAATTGCGCCCGCAGCGCCCATAGAGAGGCGTTGACGTCCGTATAGCTGGCGCCGAAGACAACGCCGCGCGGCGAGTAAAGCAGGTTATAAACATCCAATAAATAGCCCGCTGCCCAAAGAAGCAAGAAAAGCCCGCCAATGATAGCGACGTGGCGGCGTAAATCGACGGATTCTTGTGGCTGCCAACGGCCGCGCTGGATGTCCGGAAGCTGGTTAATAGCGTAGATGGGAATGATGCCGATCAAGGCCACAAAGAGCAGGGACATCAGCCAGCCTTGAACAAACTCCAGCACCGGCAGGGCAAAGATGTAAAAGCCAACATCGAGATCAAAGATGGGATCGCTAATATTAAAAGGAACGCGGTTGATGTATAGTAGCAGTTCTTCCCATTGGCTCGCGGCTGCGCTGGCGAAGGTAAAGGCCAGGAAAAGAGCAACACCGGCGATCAGCCAGGCGATGCCCGATGGTTTTAGAAACTGGGGGTTGAAGGGTGAAGTGGCGCGAATGGCCCGGCTGCGGGCAATCAGCCAGTTACCCAGCAGCAAAATGACGGCGATGATAAAGGAGACGCTGAAAACCGCCACCCGAACTGCCCACTGGGTCAGCCAAACATCTTCATAGGCCAGTTCGTTGAACCACAGCCAATCGGTGTAAACATTAACTATCCAATTGAAGCTGAGAATAAAAATGAGGACAATGCCAAATAACCAAATTGAGCGGTTAAAACGAACGGGGCTGGACGAAGGTTGAGACGATCTGCGGCCGTCGTCGTCACCTCCATTGCCGTCACCGCCGCCTTCTCCTCGCCAGCCGGCGTCTTCCATCGCCCGGCGAAATACTTCCGGTATGTCGAAATCGTCTCGACTCATTTATGACTCCTACGATCATGTCTCGCTAAGTTGTGAGACATGGATGACAGAAAAATCCCAAATTTATCTGCTATACGTGGTTTATTATGGAATTGTGCAAAATTGGCTTTTTTCTGAAGCATTGGTAAATTTTTTGCGTGTAAAATCCCATTTTATTCTATTTTGCTGCTTTTGGCTTATTAGATGAGTGGAATTGAGCGGGGTTTAAGCTAAATTTTCTTATGTGACAGTCACTTTGGTCATTATTGGGTGGTCTCGTAAGCAATAAAGTGACTGTCACTTAGAAAGGAACCTTGCGATCAAACAAATTAATGGCCGGTATTGTCTGGTTTGAGTTAGTATCGGCCGATTTGCGGATCGATTTCAATAGCATAGGCGTCGATCCCACAGTCCAGGTTGACGACGTTGTTATAGCCCTGCGCCAGCAGCCAATAGGTTAGCTGGGCGCTACGGATGCCATGGTGGCACATGATCACCAGCTCTTTAGCGGGAGAATTGAGAGCATCGGCCAGGAATTCGGGGACGGCCGCAGGGTTGAAGCGGCTTAAGGGTAGATATTTAACCTGGGACGTCACCTGGTCCAGGTTGACCTGGAGGCGCTCAATATCCTCACGGATATCAAGTAGAATAAAATCTTTTTCGTTATCGATCTTGCCGGCGAGTTCCTGAACGGTGATACCAGGCACGCCGAAGGAGTTGGTCATTTCCATATTGTAAAGCAATTTGCCTAAATTGCTCCTGGACGCACAAATTAGGCAATTTGTGTTACGGGGGACTTAAAAAATCTGGCTGGTCATCACCCCGCCGTCAACACGCAGATTGGCGCCGGTGATCCAACGCGCGGCAGGAGAGGCCAGGAAAAGGCAGGCGTCGGCCACATCCTCTGGCCGGCCCAAACGGGTCAGTGGAGCGGTGCTGCGCCAGCGAGTCACGCCGTTGGGCCAATTCTCTTCGATGCCCTCGGTCCAGATCAGGCCGGGTGAGACGGCGTTGACGCGAATGCCGTGCGGGCCAAGTTCCTGGGCGGAGGCGGCCGTGTACATCAGCACACCCCCTTTGGCGGCGTTGTAATGGCTGTGGATCGGGGCCGGATTTTCACCCTCAATGGAGGATATGTTGACGATGGCCCCGCCATCCCCTTGTGCGATCATGATGTTGGCCGCGGCCTGGGTGCAGAGAAATGTACCGCGTAAATTGCTATCCAGGACCAGGTCCCATTCTTGTTCGCTCATATCCAGCACGGAGCTTGATGGATAAACGCCGGCGTTATTAATCAGGATGTCTAGACGGCCGAAATGGGAAACAGTTTGCGCGATCAGCCGCTGCACCTGCTCCTTCTTGCTCACGTCCGCTTGTAAGGGGATCGCCTGGCCGCCTGCCGCCTCGATTTGATCCACCACCCACCGCGCTCCTCGCTCGCTGGAGCGGAAATTGACCACCAGTTGCGCGCCGGCCTGGGCGAAACGTTTGGCAATGCCTCTGCCCAGGCCACTACCGCTGCCGGTGACGATGGCGACTTTGCCGCTGAAATCGAATAGTTGGTGCGGATGGGGCATTGTCATGAGTAAACCTCTTTCTTCAATTCCGCCACATAGGGTAAGGTGCGGAATCGTTCAGCATAGTCTAAACCATAGCCCACGACCCAGACGTCAGGGATAGTAAAGCCCAGATAGTTTACTTTAGCCGGGGCGATTTGCTCCCGATCCTTTTCCACAAAGGCGACTGTTTTCAATGAGGCCGGTTGGCGGCCGGATAAGGTTTCCTGTAAATATTGGATCGTCTTGCCGGAATCGACGATGTCCTCGACGATCAGCACATGCTCATTGACGACCGGTTCTCTGACGTCCATCAGCAGGCGCACTTCACCGGAATGAGCGCCTCTTTGGCCATAGCTGGAAACGGCAATGAACTCAATGGTGTGGTTGATTCGCAGGTGGCGGGCCAGATCGGCCATGAAGATGAAAGCGCCTTTGAGGACACCGATCAGGGTGATCCGTTCCACACCGGCATAATCAGCTTCGATTTCGGCCGCTAACTCACGCACGCGAGCCTGGATTGCTTCTTCAGTTAAAAGAATGCGGGCTAGTTGATCAGGTAAATTGTTCATTTGTCTCTCCTTAAATATAGGACGCGGACCAGCACGGATTACGCGGAATTTTTATATTCAATCATCCGCTTTAGCTTGTATTGAGCTTGTCGAAATATCCGTTCTCGTCAGCGTCCAATGGATTGGGGACGCGAACCAGCGCGTTTAAATAAGGCCCAAAGGATGGGCACATTGATAACGTTGATGGCGGCCAGAAGCCAGAACACGGCCGAAAAGCCAATATTGTCGGTCAACCCTGTGGCTAGCCCTTCGCCGACGGCCGTACCAACATTGGAGAGCGCCATCATCAAGGCGAACATGGAAGCGGCGATACGCGGGTCGGCCAAGCCCATCGCCAGGGCGACGAAGACGGTTTCCTGGAAACCCCAGGCGATACCCCAGATGATGCCAATGATCAGTAGAGTTCCCGCGCTGGTTGCCGCGCCGATAATGATGGCCATGATGGATACAAGAAGCAGGGCAAGGTAAGCGGCCGTTGAACGGCCGATGCGGTCAATGAGCAAAGCTCCGGTGGCTGCTCCGAGCACAGCCCCAACACCGCGCAGCGCGCCATATTGGCCGATGGTAGACTGCGCAGCATCAAATTGATTGCTCATGAAGAAAGTGATCAGGCCATCGACGCCGAAGGAAACAATAGAATAAAAAATGGCATAAGCGCCAAATATGAGAAATGCCGGGCGCAGGAGCGTCCGAAAGGCGGACCATTGAAAGGTCTGGCTTATTTCCCGTTCGGCCGGTTCTTTGAGGCGCAGCATCCAGATGAGGGGCAGAAGCATGCTGGCGGCGATAATCAGAAAGACGACGCTGTATCCCTGTCCTTGCACCAGCGCGCCAAACAGCAGGGATAGCACGATGAATCCGGCCGCACGACCGCCGACCATAGTTCCCTGCACAGCTCCTTGTTCCGCTTCCGGTGTGGTGTCGATGGCCAATCCATCGGCCGTCGAGTCAAATAGAGCGACGCTGAAAGAAGCGGTGATGATTAAGACCGCGAACAGGGCGAAATTTTGATCGGGCAACACAAAACTGGCTGCGCCAAAAGCCAGGGCTGCCAGCAGCAAGCCAAGGATGATATATGGTTTGCGGTGTCCCAGCTTGAAAAGGTTGACCCGGTCGCTGATCATGCCGATGAATATTTTCAAGATGAAAGGCAGCAGAAGCAGGCTGGTCAGCAGTCCGATCACATCGGCATCAATGCCCAGGCTATCCAGGTACGGTTTTTGGAAGTTGCGGAAATAAGCCAGGGCGGATCCCTGGACGAAATATAAGACGCCAAACATGCTCAGGCGGAAGGAGCGCGAGCGCATTGTGCTCATTTCTTTGCCTCCTCAGGCGCTTCTTGAAATCGGTACACCAAAAGTTTACAATAAATATAAGACTTGTCAGCTAATTGAGTCAGATATGGAACCAAACAGCCTCTTTTTTCGCTTTGGGGTGGCTTTATTTATTGGATTTCTGGTGGGGCTACAGCGTGAGTTTGCCTACGATAGCGGTAGTTCCAGCAATGAAAAATCCTTCGCCGGCGTCCGCACGTTTGCCTTGTTTAGTCTCTTTGGTTGTTCGGCCGCTTACCTGGCCGATCTCAGCGGCGAGCCGTTTGTTTTTATCGCCGGTCTGCTCACGATTGGCACCTTAATCATTGTTTCCTATACCATAACCGGATCGGCCGGAAAACCAGGCGTGACCACGGAGATGGCTGCTATTGTGACCGTGGTCGCCGGTGCGCTTTGTTTTTGGGATCAAATTGCCCTGGCTGTGGCTATTGCCGTGATCACAACGGCGCTGCTCTCCTTTAAATTGGAACTGCATGGTTTCGCCCAACAATTAACCCGGGAAGATGTCATTGCAGCCTTGAAATTCGCTTTGATCACGGCGATTATTCTGCCTATCTTGCCCAATGAAGCAATCTGGCCTCCTCCGTTTGATGTCATTAATCCATATCGCATCTGGTTGATGGTGGTTTTGATATCGGGTATCAGTTTTTTAGGCTATGTATTGTTTAAACTTTTAGGCACCCGGCGCGGAATCAGCTTAACCGGATTTTTGGGCGGACTGGTTTCCAGCACAGCCACCACTTTAAGTTTTTCCCAGCGCAGTCGAAGCAATAGTGGGTTGGCCCGGTCCTTTGCAATGGCGATCATCATCGCCTGGTCGGTCATGTTCATCCGCGTTTTGGTGGAAATCTGGGTGGTGAACCGTTCCTTGTTTATGGTGGCCTGGCTGCCGGTGGGGATGACCGGATTGATTGCCGTGCTGTTTGCCGGCTACTTATTTCTCTCGCCTCATGAAGATGATGATGAGGATGTGGTGGTGACCAATCCTTTTGAATTGCAACCGGCGATCACCTTCGGCCTGTTGTTCGGGGCGATTTTGCTTATTTCTAACGTGGCGCAGCAATATTTGGGTGAAACAGGTGTTTATATTTCCAGTTTTGTTTCCGGTTTAGCTGATGTTGATGCGATTACCCTCTCAATGGCTGAGCTGAGCGGGAGCGGGGATCTGGCATTGACAACGGCCGCGCGGGCGATTCTCATCGCTATTTTGGCCAATACACTGGTGAAAGGTGGGATTGTATTAAGCAGCGGATCGGCCGCGATCAGGCGGGTGATGTTGCCTGGTTTCCTGGTGATCCTTTTTGTGGGTTTGGGGGCGGTGCTGCTGATTTGAGTTTTTGCCGGTTTTTGAACCTTTGCTAATTAATGCGGCTATTAGGATAAGTGCGTATCCTCAGATGCGCGGCTTTTCCGGACCGGCATCTGAGGATGCCTACTTACAGGATGGCCTAATCCTGACAGCAGGGTTAAGTTATGGAGGTAGATTGGGTTTCGATAATGTTGTAGATAAATTTTACGGCCGTCTCAACCCCATCTTCCGCCTGTATTTTCCGGCCTAATTCTTCGGCCGTTTGACGCATAGTAATATCCCTGGTTAATTCATTCAGGGCAAATGTCAACTTTTCTACCGTCAGCTTTTTCTGCGGGATATGCTGCGGGCCAACGCCCAAATCATATACCTTTTTGCCCCAGAAAGGCTGGTCACCCATAAAGGAGCAGATCAGGGTCGGCCGTCCGGCGCGCAGACCGGCGGCGGTTGTGCCTGCTCCCCCATGATGGATGACCGCCGACATGCGTGGGAACAGCCAATCATGGGGCGCTTTATCGATCTGGAAAATGTTGTCCGGCAGAGCGCCGGTTTTCAATCCGCCCCATCCGGTAGCGATGATGGCGCGCAGTCCAGCTTGTTGTATGGATTCAATCACGATGTTGGCCAGGCGCTGCGGATTTTTACCGGCCATCGATCCAAATCCGGCATAAACCGGCGGATCGCCGGCCGCGAGGAAGGCCTGGAGTTCGGCCGAAGGCTGCCAATCCTGCCCCTGATCGAGAAACCAGTAACCGGTGCAGACGGCTGATGCCGGCCAGTCAGAGGGTGGGGAGATGACATGGGGGCTGAAGCCATGCATAATTGGCACGATCTTCCCATCAGCCGTGGCCGTCATGCCACTCCCTTTGGGTAATTCAGGCAAGCCCATTATCTCTTGCCGCAGCTCATTGACGGTTTTGATATAGGGACGGAAGCCCAGGCCGATCAGCTTATAACCCAGTTTGTTATACCAACCGCCAAGGTTAAGCTGGGGTAGGCCAATGGGTGGGAATTCGGCCGTTGGGGCCATCATGGGCATCAATACAGCCATCACCGCCGGCGCATCAAACGCCTCGGCGATGGAAACAGCGCCCAACGCTTTGGGATGGTAGATGACCAGGTCGGGCTGTGCTTTTTGCGCGGCGTTCCAGGAGTCGATGATCATCTGCCGGTTGAGCGGCATGGCCATTTTGGTTAATTTGGCCATTGTCTTGAGCGAACCGATGACACCGACGGTTTCTTCCACCGCTTCACGGCCGATGTCCGTGTCCACCAATTGCAGCAGTTCATCCGTCATATAACCGTAGTTCAGGCCATTTTCGGTGATGAAGGGTGCAAAGCTTTCGGCCGTGCATACGGTGACCTCATGTCCATCGGCCGCCAGTCCTTTACCCAAGGCTACATAAGGCTGAACATCGCCGCGCGATCCAAATGTGTTAATAAAAACTTTCATATCACTGTCTGCCTTTGTTGTTCGGCGAACTGCCGTAATATGGCTTTCCCTTGGGCATTGTCTGCCCCATTTTCCGGGGACAAGGCGCGGTCCATAATCAACGCAATTGTGTCAATGACATCCTCCAGGGGGGGAATTTCATCTTTGTGGAGAACTTCTTCCACACCCAACAGCCCATAGGCGATCATGTTGATGATGTGCGCCAAAACCTTAGGGTCGATGTCATCGCGAATGACCCCGGCCTGCTGCATAGCCTGCAAAAATTGGTGGCGTGTTCCCTGGAACTGTTCCTGGCGAAAGAAGTTGTCCGGTTTGCGCAGATAGTTGCCCAGGATGCGGCCGTCCTGGCTGAACATGGCGGCCATGAAAGGACTGCTTTTCAAGGCGGATAATATATTTTTATACATGCCGCCAATGGTGCCGCCGGCGGGATCAGCCTCGATGGCCGCCAGCCACGATTCTGCATAGGATTGAGTTTCGCGGATGATCAGGGCTTCCAGGAGATCTTCCTTACTGGAGAAATGGAGATAGATCGCCCCTTTGCTGACCCCCGCCTGGTCGGCGATATCGCTGACCGTTGTTTTGTCATATCCATAGTAGATGAACAACTCCGATGCGGTGGATAGAATACGTTTTTCTCGTTCTTGATTCTCAGACATGATGACTTATTGACCAATTATACATATTTAGTCAAATAGTACCAGATACATGACCGCAGGTCAAGACCACATTCGATGACGATGAATTCGCCACTCGCACACCCGCTACTTGCCCACTCCCCTCGTAATAATCCCTGTAAGATTCGCCCACTACATTTACAATGGATTTAAATGGTCAAAAACAGAAAAACTCATTAAAATCGTTATTATCCACTCATGATCCGGCCGTGTTTGTCTTTTCGGACTGCGTCACTGCCAACTGTTTACTGCTCACTGATTAAAGATTCCCCACCAGGAGGAACTATCATGACAACCTCGATTCGCAGCACCGATTCTCGCCCTTTGATTCTTGCCGGCATCCTCATTGCCATCATCCTCACCATCCTCATCGCCTATCGGCAGCTCTTTGCCCTGGCGGTGATCACGGTGGACTCAACCGACGATAACCTGATCGCCGGCGACAACCTGTGCACCCTGCGCGAAGCAATCAATAATGCCAACACCGATTCAGACACGACATCCGGTGACTGCGATGCAGGCACAGGTGACGACACGATCATCCTCCCTGGCGGGGTTTATACCCTTGATTTGCCGCCAGGGTTTAATGATGATTTAAACCTTGGTGGCGATCTCGATATCACCGACACATTGACCATTCAAGGTGCAGGCAGTGACCTGACCATCATTCGTAATGGTTTAGGGGATCCCACAACGCCTGGCAGCGGTAATCGCGTTATAGATTTAGATCCCGAGGAAAACCGAAACCTATCGCTTACCATTCAAGGCATCACCGTGCGCGATGGCAATCCGGATGGTTTCGGCGGTGGGATTCGGGCCATTGGCAACCTGACCGTTGAAAACAGTCAAATTATTTATAATCTAGCAGGCGGTGGCATACATCGAAGTGGTGCTGAATTCACCATGAACGACAGCAGCGTCTCCTTCAATTCGACAATTGAAAATAATGCCGGCGGTTTGACCCTTATTGGTGGGATGGGTTCGATCGATAACAGCATCATTTCCCACAATGTATCATCATTTGCGGGGGGCATGGCACTGTTTGGAATCGAACTAACCATCACCGAGAGCACCTTAAACGATAATATTGCCAATGATTTCGGTTTAGGCGGGGGCATATATCTTATCATCAGTAGTATTCTCAACCTGGACCGCTCGGCCGTGATCAACAACTTCGCTGGGTATAGCGGTGGCGGCATCTATATGGCAGGAGAAGAAGATTTCGAAGATATAACAATCTTCCAACCATCCACATTGAATGCCGTTAACAGCACCTTCAGCGGCAACGTCGCTGATGACGGCGGCGCAATTTATATTAATGATGAAAACGAAGCTAATCTGATTAACATTACCGTCACCGATAACTTTGCGGAAGATTCCGGGTCTGGGATTTACATTAATGTTGTTGATGACGACAGTGCTATTGCCTTTATCGAAAATTCTATAGTCGCCGATCAGCGCAACGAGGAAGATTGTTATCTACATAATGCCAATTCTTTGCAATCTGATGACCACAACCTGGAAAGCGGCACAACTTGCGGCTTTATGGAACCCAACGACATCCAAGATGGCAGCGCCCTTCTTCAGCCGCTGGCCGGCAACGGCGGTCCGACGTTGACCCATGCTATCTTGCCTACTAGCGATGCCTTCAATGCAGCGAACACGGCAAGCTGCACCAGCGATCCGGTGAACAGCGTCGACCAGCGCGGTGTCACCCGCCCGCAGGGAGCGGACTGCGACATCGGCGCTTATGAACTGGACGGTGGCCTGGTGACCATCGTCAAGGAGGCCGACCCACAGGATGGCACCAACTTCATCTTCGAGACCGATCTGCCCTTTGTCAGGCCGTTTGTTCCTGGACTTGAGATATTCGGCTCCAATCTATTCGGTGGATCTTTTGCCAATGTTGAAGGTATGGACGTTGATTCAAGTGAACAACTGTTTGTCAGTAATAGCGGCAAGGATATCATCCAAAAATTCGATGCCAATGGTCAATTTTTGCTGCAGTGGGGTGGTTTTGGCACTTCCGATGGTCAGTTTGACAATCCCCGAGGCGTGACAGTGGACAGTTCGGATAATGTCTATGTGGCCGATTCTGACAATGATCGTATACAGAAATTCGACGGCAGCGGCAATCATTTATTGACATTTGGCAGCAGCGGCTCGGCCGAAGGACAGTTTGACCAGCCCTATGACCTTGCCGTTGATAATGCCGGCAATATTTACGTCGTTGAACGGGGCAACAACCGTGTGCAGAAGTTTGATGCTGTCGGCAATTTTCTGCGCATGTGGGGTTTTGATGTCAACGGGGGCAGTGCGGCCGAAATTTGTATAACCGGCTGCCAGGCCGGTAGTTTTAGCGCCGATCCGGGTGGATTTCGAAATCCTGAAGGCATCGCTGTCGATGGCGGCGGGCGGGTCATTGTGGCCGAAAGGAGCAATCATCGGGTGCAAATTTTTAGTGATGATGGCCTATTTCTCACCCAATGGGGCAGCTTTGGGAATGGGCCGGGCATGTTCGATGGCCCAGTTGGCGTCGATGTTGACAGCCTGAACCAAATATATGTTGCGGATTTATTCAATAATCGGGTGCAGGTTTTTTCCAGCAGCGGCAGCTTCCTAAACCAATGGAATGTAGGAGGTAGAGCAAGGGGCCTGGCAGTAAAAAGTTCAGACCAGGTGTTTGTCAGCGTGGGTGGGTTTCAAGTGGTGTTGTTTTCAACGGTTGATCTGGTTTTGGATGAAGCTTTTCCCGATGATGAGGACGGCATCCCCCAATATCAGTCAATAATCGCCCCGCAGGGAAACTATAGTATCAGCGAACTGCTGCCTGAAAACTGGCTGCTGCAGGAACCGGGCGGCATCATCTGCCAAGAGGGCGATCAAAACCTCATCCTTGAGCAAATTGAAAACGGGGTCATTATCCCGGTCGAACTTGGCTCCGACATCACCTGTACCTTCCAAAACAACTCTCGTGCCGATTTGAATGTGATCAAGGAGGTTATTGGTGATGATACCCAAAGTTTTGATATCGCTGTGACCCAATTTTATGAAAAACCGGATCAGAATTTACCACTCAATAGTTTGGCTGTAGATGGTTCAGATAATATATTGGTTGGCTCTCGCCAATTTGATGAGATTTTAAAATATGACCCCGATTTAATTGGCTTAATATCGTTTGGTGAGGCAGGCGCATTAGGTGGACAATTTAATAACATTACTGCCATGGCTGCTGATCCCAACAATGACGATATTATCGTCAGCGAAAGTATCAATCAGCGCATTCAAAAGTTTGATGCCGGCGGAAATTTCCTTTGGGCGGCCGGCTGGGATGTGATCGCCGGCAATGGGGATACGGATTTTGAAGTCTGTACTGTAGCGGCCGATTGCAAGACCGGTACAGCAGGGTCAGGCGCCGGTCAGTTATTTTTTCCTGGCGATGTTGCTGTGGACAACAGCGGCAATATATACATCCTTGAAAACAATAACAACAGGGCACAAAAATTCGACAGCAGTGGTAACTTCTTGCTCACCTATGGCTGGGATGTCGACCCCGGGGGCGGCGCAGGCTTTGAAATCTGTACAGCCCCAGGTCCCTGCCAGGCGGGAGCAGCAGGGAGCGGGCCCGGTCAATTTGATTCTCCCTCGGCCATCATTATCGGCCCCTCTGACCGGGCCTATATTGCCGACAAAGCAAATGACAATGTGCAAATTTTTGAAGCGGATGGCACCTACTTTGGTGAGCTTGCGCCGGGTTTATTTGAGGAACCTATTGCCCTGGCCATTGATGCTCTAAATAACATCTATGTATTAAGTGAATCCCCAGGCATGCTGCTGGTGGTCGACACCGCCGGCAGCCTGGTGGACGATTTAACCTATCTATTAGATAGTTTGTCTATTGGTGAGGGTAATCTTGACGTCAATTCTGCAGGACATCTATTTGCTCTGGATGATGGTTTGGTCAAGATCAGCACCAGTTCGCTGCAAGATGGGCAGTCTCAATCATTTAATAATTTGCTAGCCTCCGATGTGCACACACGCATCAGCGAGGATTTGCCGCCAGGATGGATTTTAAGCGAAGCGAATTGCGGCGCTACAGAGGTTACCCAGATAGGCAGTTCGATTGATTTACTGCTGCCGGCCGGCCAGGAGACAGATTGCACCTTGATCAATGAGCAGGTTAGCTCGC
Source organism: Anaerolineae bacterium (assembly GCA_028277515.1). The sequence continues at coordinate 725 of JANQGC010000305.1, read as the reverse complement.
TCACGGTCCTTAAAGAGACCGATCCGCCCGGCGGGCAAAACTTCGATTTCATCCTCGATGGACGTCAAGGGCCTCCGCTCTTACAAAATGAGTGGGGTGAAACCGGCTCCGGTGACGGTCAATTTGAAAGTCCCTCCTACATCGCTACGGATGATCAAGGCAATGTTTATGTAACCGGGGAATCCAACGATCGCGTACAAAAATTTGATGGGCTTGGCAATTTTTTGTTGAGCTGGGGCAGCACAGGCACGGCCGAAAATCAATTTGATAGCCCCAGCGGCATTACAGTTGATGGCAACCGCGTCTATACTGCTGATGCTTCTAATCATCGCATCCAAATTTTTGACCGTGATGGAAATTTCATCGAGATGTGGGGTTGGGGCGTCGCAAGTGGCGCAAACCAATTCGAAATCTGTAGCAATGCTTGCCAGGCCGGTATTCAAGGTGGGGGCGCCGGGCAGTTTGATGAGATAAATGGAATGGCGGTTGACAGCGCCGGCAATTTATATGTCGCTGATGGAGAAAATAATAGGCTGCAAATACTAAGCAGCGGCGGACCATTTATCGCTGCTGGGGGTTGGAATGTAGACGCCGCTAATCCATCTACAGGCTATGAAGTTTGCACCGCCGCCGCCAACTGCCAGGCCGGCTTCCCTGGCGGTGGCGCTGGCCAGTTCGATGATGTTAGAGGAATCGCCATTGGCATGAATGGCAATGTATTCGTC
>JANQGC010000240.1 GCA_028277515.1 Anaerolineae bacterium | reverse complement strand
ATAAATGGGTAAACGTAACCGAGGATTCCATTCCTCGTTACTAGAGCGCGAAATGGATTTCGCGGTTACGAGGTTTACCCATTTAAATAAACAAGATTCGTAAGCGGACACTACGAACGGTGGGTAATAGTGAAACTTAAGAAGAGACATCTGATCTTGTATTCCTCAGGATCACTGGCCACGGCCGTTTCTTACCAGGCGTTCGCCACTTATATCCAGTTTCTGTACATTGATACCTTTGGTCTGCGCGCGGCCTGGGTGGGTGTTGTCTGGTCCATTTACGGCTTGTGGAATGCGGTCAATGATCCGCTGGCCGGGTATCTTTCGGATCGGACACATACGCGCTGGGGGCGACGTATTCCCTGGATCGCCGGCTTGTTTATTCCCCTCTCGATCACGTTTTATTTCTTATGGGTTCCGCCGGGACCGATGTTGGAAGTACCTGGTGTGTCCTTACTGCTTTATTTCCTATTTTTTGTGCTCCTATTCGATCTGCTGTGGACGCTGGTGGTGATGAACTGGACGGCGCTGTTCCCGGAGATGGTTCCTGATGAAAAGACGCGCGCCGGGGTTTCCGCCTACCGGCAGGTTTTCTCGCTAGTGGGTTTGCTGATCGGTGTGGCCTTGCCGCCGATTATCGCCGGGGAAGATTGGAGCAATGCCTCCGGCGTGGCTTTGCTGGTAGCGGTGGTGACGGCCGTTTTCTTTGGCCTGTCTCTGCTGGGCAGCCGCGAACGGCGGGAATTCCAGGCGGATGAACCGCTGGGCTTCAAGGATGCGATCCGGGCTACGATGACCAATCGCAATTTTCTCTTTTTCCTGGCGATGAATTTGATGGTACAGTTTGTTTTTCTGGCCTTGACGTCTACGGTCCCTTTTTATGCCAAGTATGCGCTGCTGATCCAGTCGGATGTGATACTCGGCGGGATCACGCTGGATGTGGGACTGCAAAATTCGCTGCTTTTAGGCGTGGCTTTTATTGTCGCTCTGCCGGCCATGTCGCTGTGGACGGCCGTGGCCCGGCGGCAGGGATCGTGGCGCGCGCTGCGTATTTGCTGTCTGACTTCGGCGGCCAGTTTGCTGCTTTATTTTTTCCCTTCTTCTTTTTTAAGCGGGGTGGCGGTGACGGCCGTGTTTGGACTGAGCCTGGCCGGGCTGCTGATGTTAACTGACCTGCTGATTGCGGATATGGTCGATGCGGATGAGCTTAAGACGGGGACACGACGCGAGGGGCTTTATTTCGGTATGAATGGTTTTATTATTCGTTTTGCGTTCACGATCCAGGGTGTGATCACGGCCGTGGTGTTGACCTGGACAGGTTATGTGACGCCGACGGAGGCTGTGATATATCCGGTGCAGCCGGATTCGGCTGTTTGGGGCATGCGCCTGATGCTGGCCGGCTTTCCGGCCCTGGCCATGATCGCCGCCTATTTTCTGTTGAACGGCTATAAGCTGCATGGCCGGCAGTTGGTTGATGTGCAGACCCAGGTCAGTGAACTGCATGCGCGGAAGCACCAGGCTTTAGAAACCTTGTAGCGCCACCTTCCCAGGTGGCAAATGGCCGGCAGAATATTTCTCTACCCTTGGCGTAGGTTACAAAATATAATTCTCAGGGGGACATTGGTGAGTCTGAAGTTGGGATTGGTGTGAAATATTTAGTTGAAGTGGGTGATTCAATAAATCATCATGGATAAATCAATCAAAAACCGAGCTCCAACCTGGCGTGAAATGAATATGGATACCTCCCCGGAAGCGGAGGCGATATTGTTCAAGTTCTGGCGCGAAGCCCCTGCCTGGCGCAAGTTGGAACTCATGGAAGATCTTAATCGTACGGCCAGGATGCTAGCCCTGGCTGGATTACGGGATCGCCACCCGGACGCCTCCCCACAAGAACTTTGCCGCCGGCTGGCCGATATTCTTTTAGGGGAAGAGCTTGCCGAAAAAGTTTATGGCCCCCTGCAAAAATCCAACAGAAAATGATTGAACCAACAGCAGTTGAAGCTACAAAACAAGTGACACAAATTAATGATGTTATGAAGGATAGAGAATGAACATTACTATTGTATATGACAGCCAGACGGGTACAACGAAGGGGGCGGCAGAGAAGATGGGGCAGATATTTGAGAAGCAGGGGCATCGCTGCCGGGTTGAATCTGTTTCTAAAGCGAATCCGGCGCTGGTGCAATCGGCCGATCTGATCTGCCTGGGTAGCTGGACGAAGGGCTGGTTTATCATTCGCCAACGTCCCACGGCCGGTATCATGAAATTTATGGAGCGGCTGGATAATGTGGCCGGTAAGGATGTGGTTGTGTTTTGTACCTACAAGCTGGCCATCGGCTCGACGCTGCGCCAGATGGCGGCGGGTATGGAAAGACAAGGGGCGCGGGTGGTCGGCTTGTTCAAGTTTCGCGGCCCGGACCCGGACGGCCGCTTTGAGTCTTTTGCTGAAAGTTTGAAATAGGGTTGCACAGAGTTATTAATAAACACGGATGGGAGGAAAACGGATAAAGTAAAAATACCCGTGTTTTTCCTATCCGTGTATCCAATGCTTGCCTTCTTTCACTTATTCGGTTAACTGTCCTACCGATAAGCCGGCGGGCAGTGGCTTCGGTTGGGCGCAGGTGCTTGAAATCTCCATATGTCGCTGCTGGTCGGAGGCTTCATATATGGCGTGCATGACGTCCAGAACATGGTAGGCCATTTCACCGTTGGCGCGGTGGGGACGGCCGTTTTGGATGCCCAGCGCCATATCGGCCACACCAACGCCTCGCTTTACCTTGTCCGAATGGGTCAGGGGCACATCTTGCCATTCTCGTTCCCCGGCCAGCAGGATTTTAACCGGGCCGCCGAAGATGTTGGGATCGGGCACGCTTAGGGACCCTTCGGAACCATAGATCTCAATGCGCGGCAAGTTGTGTCCCCACACATCAAAACTCATCGTTAACTCGGCAATT
>JANQGC010000271.1 GCA_028277515.1 Anaerolineae bacterium | reverse complement strand
CGTTTTTGCAGGATTCAATATTTGCAGTTCATCCACCAACAGCTCAATATCCCCGGTAGCCAGGTCCGGATTGTCCATCCCTTCCGGCCGTTCCTGGACCTCACCAGTTACCTGGATGACAAATTCACCCCGAATCTGTTCCGCCAGGTTGAATGCATCCTGCGATCGGCCGGAGTTAATAACCACCTGGGTTTTTCCATCACGATCGCGCAAATCAATAAATATGACCCCACCCATATCGCGCCGGCGGTGCACCCACCCGGCAAGAGTCACCTGTTGGCCCGCATTCTCTTTGCGCAGATCGCCGCAATTGTGTGTTTTTAGCATGTTTCTCTTCCTTAAAAAAATTTTGTGCTATTTCTAAACGGTTTGTTCGCGAGTGCCTTAACAAGTGACAGTCACTTTACTTCAAGTGTTTAGGTAACAAACCATAGAAAGAATCTAAACAAAAATGAAGGGCGCACCTGTTTGCGCCCTTGGGTTCAACTCACTTTCAATTGCAATACCTCAAGTATGCAAAATTGTATCATGACCGAAAAAGGGCGACAAAGAAGCGAGGTAAATAATTTTTATGAAAAACTTGATAAAAATTGACGTTAGCTCCTCTCTTTGATAAAATGAGCGCATTCATTTAATGATCGATACCCTGGCGTATTAGTGAGGTAAAAAGCGCATGTTAGATACTCTGGAAGAAACCAGAACAGAACAAATTAACATCACCGAAACGGCCGTTAAGACGATAAAAGACCTGTTGGAACAAAAAAATGTTCCGGACTACGGGTTGCGCGTCTTTGTTTCCGGTGGTGGCTGCTCAGGCATGCAATATGGCATGGCCTTGGAAGCAGAAGCACGTCCCTATGATCACGTCATCGAACAAAGCGGGATCCAGATCTTTATCGATCCCACAAGCATGATGTATCTCAATATGGCGACCATTGATTATGAAGACAGCCTTATGGGTGGCGGTTTCAAAATCGACAACCCCAATGCCGTCTCTGCTTGTGGATGTGGATCTTCATTCAAAACTGAAAGTTCTCCTGCCGCCAGCGCCGGTGGCTGTGGGACCTGCGCTTAATTGATACCAATTAGTATGTTTCGGGGTGCAGAACGAAATATCTGCACCCCGTTTTTTGTGCTCTGATGCCTGTCCGCTATTTTACACTCGCCGAAGCCAACGCCTTATTGCCAAAAATTGAACCTTTGATGGCCGAATTATTGGAGCGGCGCGCCAAAGCGGTGCGCTGGAGTAACCAGATCGTTGACTTGCTGCAAGATACACATGTCGATTTTGGTGGCGCTTTGCCTACAGCGATAGCCCAAGAGTTTATGCAGATCGAAGCCCTGCACGGCGAGATCAAATCTTTCGGTTGTATTGTCAAAAACTTTGAGGCCGGATTGATTGACTTTCTGGCCCAGATCGATGGCCGAGACGTTTATCTTTGCTGGCGTTATGGCGAAGACCAGGTCCAATATTACCACGAACTGCACGCTGGCTTTCGCGGCCGAAAAGCCATTGAATAATTGGCTGCGAACATTAACCCTAAATCCCCGCCGGCAAGAAGAAAAATCCAATCGCCAACATCAAATAAACAGCAATCAGCATCGCTCCCTCTAACCAGTTGGAACGGCCGTCTATCGCCACCAGGGCGGCAATCACCGATGCAGCAATCATGGCGATCACTTCCGGATGATTGAACTCCAGGGTCATGGGGTTGCCCAGGCTGGCATTTAACAAGCCGCCAATTCGCGGACCGGTTTTTCAGCAAGCGCCTCTGTGGCCTCACCCATCAAACCGGCAAAAGGAATAATCGCGAGAGCGGCGGTTACAAAAATTATCAAATCTCCCCAGTGAAAAATTTCAGCTAAAATAGCGATAGGAAAGAATAGCAAAAGGTAGCGAACACCGCGCATAACAATATCCTTTTCCGCTGCTAATGACATTGTAGCGCGAGCTTTCCAGCTTGCGGCTAAAACAACCTGGAAAGGTTTGTTCTACAGGTCCGCAAAGTGACAAAGATTTTAGTGAGATGTCATTCACTCATAGAACAGAGCCTGCGATGTGGGGTTTCTAAAAATGAATTATAATTGATGATTTGAAGAACGAATGAATAATACCAACTGTCCCACATGTGGCCAAAAAATCTCTGAAGAACTGGACAACTGCCCTTTTTGCGATCAGGAATTTTGTCCCGAATGCCGCGCACCAATAGCTGAAAATGCTGATAGTTGTCCGAACTGCGGCGCAGAATTCGGCCTATTTTGTTCAGCATGCGACCAGGAAATTGAAGCCGGCATGGAGATTTGTCCGCATTGCGGAGAAAAACTGAGCGAAGATGATTCGAGTGACAACCCACAAGTTATCAAGATCGTTGAATCCCCTCAATTTAGTGGTAAATGTCCGCAATGTGCCACACCGCTTTTCCTGGAAGATGGTTTTTGCAACCAATGTGGCGTCACTATTTGTTCGTCTTGCGGGAAAATGGTTGACGAAGAGGATGAAAGTTGCCCTCATTGCCATCTTCCGTTATTTTTCAACTGCCCACATTGCCAGTTTGAGTTAACGGCCGGAACTGACCAGTGTCCAAATTGTGATGCGTTGATTCCCAGCTTTTGCACAGAATGTCGTGCCCCTCTGTCGCCAGGTGTTTCATCTTGCGCCCGCTGTGATGCTGAAGTAATCGCCATGCGCCGCAAAAGCGCCCGTGTCATCCACTCATTAATGGTTGCCGATAAGGTGGTCCAGGTCGCCTCTTGCCCGGAGTGTGGCCACCACATGCCTTTACACCAGGGCCATTGTGATCAATGTGGCTATCATTTCTGTCCCCGATGTCAAATCAACCTCCTTGAAGGGGAAACCATCTGTCCGCGCTGCGGCCCACGCGATGCCCAGGTGATCCAGGTTGTATCCCAATCTCAAAAATGCCCGACATGTGATTTTGAATTAGAGCCATTGGATGAGGAATGTCCCCAATGCGGCCAACTATTATGCCCCGAATGTCAGGCCGCGATTGGTGAAGATGATTCTGTTTGCGCGCATTGTGGTGCTGAATTTGAATTTGAGTGTCCCCAATGCGAGGTTGCAGTTGCCGCGGATGCCGAATCGTGCCCCGCATGCGGCTTTGAATTTTAAGCCAAGTTGTTAGAGGATTTGTTGCTGGACAAATTGCAGTGCTTCTTCGCGAGAATTGATTTCTCCCGCAGCCTGGTTCTCTGCAATCAAACGTAACATACGGCCGATTTCCGGTCCCGGCTCCATATCCAGTAGATCGATCAAATCCCGGCCGTTTACCAAGGGCGGTGGTTTGACCGCCTCTTGCGGCTTTTCAAAATAATATTGGAATAGATTGGTTACCAGGTTCAACAGCTTAGGCCACGTTTGCCCTGCACCCCGCCCGTCGTAAGTGGCCAGGTGATCAGCCAATGCCAACAAGCCGATATCCAATCCATTTTTTCCGGCAGCTTGAAAATAGCGGTAGACCGCGCGTCTCGAGGGTTGGCCTCCTTGATCTTGAACCAGCAGCAGAGGTCGCATATGGCCGGCGACAATCTTTTTCACCTGGGTGATGGCTTTCTTACTCAGGCAAAGACGGCGCATCCGCCTGCCGGCCAATTTCGCGCCCTCGGCCGCGTGGCCAAAAAAACGAATGCGGCCGTCTTCATCAAATTTCTGGGTCTCTTTCTTGCCAACATCATGAAAAAGCGCGCCCAACCTTAAGATCATCCACCCATTCATCCCACCATCGACAGCACGTTCAAGATATTCTTTCAGTTGGGGAATATATTGATCCAAAGCAGCTTGGGCATCAACTAAACCCTCATCTGGCCCCTTTCTCTCAAAGAAAAACTGACCTTCAATTTTGTCTAACCAGTTCAAAACGCGCCGTGTATGAGCCAGGACATCTTCAAAGTGGGGTGGGGATTGTTGAACCCCGGCCAATGCGGCTATCTCCGGCAGAACGGCTTGCAGCAACGTCAGATCCTCCATTTTTCCCAGCGCATTTCCGGGCTGGTTGGTCATGAGAATTTTAATCAGCTCATCTCTTTTTCGTTCTTCGGATACTTTTTCCAAACCGGGAACGCCGGCGATTATGGCCGCCTGGGTTTCTTTGGTCAATTCAAAGTCCAGCCCTGCCGCCAACCGCAGGGCACGTAATGTACGCACCGGATCATCTTGTATGGCTTGAGAATGGGTCAGGCGGATTTTTCGCTCTTTAAGGTCAGCCAATCCCCCCGTGGGATCAATAATGGAGTGGACAAAACGTGCCGTAGCGGGAAGCGCCATCGCATTAATTGTAAAGTCCCGTTCTCGCAGATCTTCTTCCAGGGTGGACCCTCGAAAACGGGCAAAATCGAGCATCGTTTTCCGATCGGTCAGGACTACACGTCCCGTATCGCGCGCCTGGTCAAGCACATATACCGGCGCATTAAGGGCATTGGCCACCCCAAATGCAAGCTTTATCGCATCCCTGGGAACAACAAAATCGAGGTCGTAGTTCGACCGGTCCAGCAAGGCATCACGTACAGCGCCACCGACGAGATAAATTGGCTGCTGTTGGTTCGCCAAAACTGCGCGGATTTTTTGAACATGAACGGCGAAAGCGAGCGGCTGATCCCCTCTCGCTTCCTCATAACGAATAATGAACTGTTCTTTGGGCTGCGAATGACGGGCGGCTTGCAACGCTTCGTCGGCCGTCCGCCCTACGCCAACGACTTGCTCTCCAATCAATGCTACCCAGCGTCCGGCATATGGCGAATCTTCAGCCATTATTCAAAAATATGTTCAAAAACCTCGGGTTTCAAAACGGCAATATAAGGCAGGTTGCGATATTCTTCTGCAAAATCAAGGCCATAGCCCACGACAAATTCATCGGGAATTTCAAAACCTGTGTAATCAACCGGCACATCTATTTCCCGCCGGGCCGGTTTAGATAGAAGGGAACAAATGCGCAATGAGGCCGGACCACGGGCCAGCAAATTGCGACGCATGTATTCAAGCGTACGGCCGCTGTCGATAATATCCTCAACAATTAGCACATGGCGATCTTGTATCGGCGATTTCAAATCCATAATGATTTGCACGGCGCCACTGCTCTTGGTCCCCGACCCGTAACTGGAAATTCCCATAAAATCCAGTTCGTGCGGCCGTTTGATAGCCCGGCTCAAATCGGCCAGGAACATATAGCCCCCTTTCAGCACACAAATGAGTAGCAAATCTACTGTCTGCTCATAATCAGCTTCAATCCGTTGGGCCAAATCTTGAACACAGGATTGTAATTCCTCTTCACTGATCATCACATGATCAACATCATCCTCTAAATCCCGATACTGTTTATCTATCATTCGCGCTCACCTCCCTGGTCATTAAAACCTGGTGGCATTTCCGGCAGCGCGCTTCGTAGACCTCGGCCGCGCCCACCAAAACCACCGGATCAGCAAGCGACGCTGGGCGACCATCCAACAACCGTTGTGTGCGGCTGGCATCATTGCCGCAGACTACACAAATGGCGTGCAGCTTGCTCACATGTTCCGCCCTGGCCATTAGCTGGGGCATAGGGCCAAAAGGCACACCCCTGAAATCCATATCCAGGCCGGCACAAATTACTCGTCGTCCTTCCTCCGCCAATGATTCACACACTTCAATAATGCCATCATCAAAAAACTGGACCTCGTCAATGGCCACAACAGTCGTATCATTGTTTAATTGACTTTCAATATCTACGGCAAATTGCACAGGATGCGCCTCAAAATCAATGCCGTTGTGCGAGGTAACGCGTTGTATATGGTAGCGTGCGTCCAACACCGGCTTAAAAACCTGGACCTTCTGTTTGGCAATCACGGCGCGCCGGATACGGCGAATAAGTTCTTCGGTCTTGCCGCTAAACATACTCCCACAAATCAACTCCAGCCTTCCTGAGGTGTGTCTACTCATTTATCTCCTCGTTCAACTTTTTCAATCCAAAATTTAATTCCGGCCCCCGCAAAAGGCCAGATTTTATTCAACTCTACCTCGTTTTAGAACAATCACAACCATTTCCAAGAGGATTTTTCACGGAAAATAAAAAGAGCAGACATATGGTTCGTATGTCTGCTCAAAAAGCTGTGTCAAATTAAGGTGAGAGCTAAGGAATGAGTTCCTCACTACGCAAGAATCGTTTAATGTCGATGAGTGCCTTCTGCCCAATACCAGGCAAAGCTAACAAAGCGTCGTCACCTTTTTGCAAAAGTTCCAGCACATCTCCAACGGTTGTCACATCCGCGCTGGTCAATGAATTGGTGGCCCGTGTGCCCAGCGACATGGAATCTACAGTCAATTTCTTAGGATCTTGTTTCTCAGCTTGTTTTTCGGCCGCGGAGCGTATCTCTTCGCGCTTTTGTAAACGACGCATGAAGCGATCAACCTGACCTTCCGTATCAAGCAGGCGCTGCGTGCCGGTGTAGAATGGATGCGTGCCGGACCAGATTTCAACATTGATTTCCGGCAGCGTAGAGCCAACAGTCATCACTTCTTCGCCTTCAACGATGACCTTGGCGTTGGGGTACCATTTTGGATGAATACCTTCTTTCATAACTGCCTACCTCTAGTTTTCAACCGGGTAAACACTGACCACTTTGCGGCCGTGTTTGGTTTCAAACTTTACCTGGCCCTCAATGAGGGAAAAAATCGTGTAATCTTTGCCCAAACCCACATGATTTCCGGGCTTAAATTTCGTGCCGCGTTGGCGGACAATAATATTGCCAGGGATAACGTATTCCCCACCAAAACGCTTAACACCTAAGCGTTGAGAATTACTATCTCTGCCATTTCTTGTTGAGCCGCCACCTTTTTTATGTGCCATTTTTCGTACTCCTTAATTTTCCTGTCTCTATTGGATAACTAACCGGTCACAATCTCATCAACACGCAGACGCGTGTAACTTTGACGGTGTCCTTTTCGCCGGCGGTAACGCTTCTTTGGTTTATATTTCCAAACAAAGATCTTCTTTCCACGATATTGTTCAACAACTGTGGCCTTTACACGCGCGCCGGAGACAGTCGGTTGTCCGACCTGGACACCTTCACCATTGGCCAGAAGGTATACATTTGACAACTCAATCTGTTCACCGACTTCATAGGGCAGCTTCTCCACGGAAAAACTGTGGCCCTCTTCGGCGCGGTACTGCCGGCCACCACTTTCTACAATAGCATACATGAGTGCCTCCAAAAAGAACCGACATCTTGAAGATGCCGGTTCAAAAATCATTTATAAATTGGACGGGCAGTGGTTGGAAAACCCGTACAATGCGACTTACAATTATAGTCTTTAAAGCAACTCTGTCAAAAAAGGAGGGTTCCTCTAATTTAACATTTCCAAATTGGGCGGATCATTCATCTCTTGCAGATTTTCTGCGCTAAGATCGACTTGCCCATTTCCTGGCTGCATCTCAGGTTCATTAAACGCGATTTTCGTCTCGCCTATATTGCCCACATTCTTTGAAGAATACTTGGCCAAACGTGTCCCGTTCCAGGTACAGTTACGGCAGGCGTAGCGGCGAATGGGCATGCCAAAGAAACTAAATATGCGATCGCGCCGGTATCGACGGACGCGGATCAATTCCTGTTCGTGGCACTCAGGACAGCCTGCATCAATATATACCGAGTGATCGCGCAAATAACGAAAACGCGCGAACAGTAAAAAAACTAATGAAAGAAATCCAAGAGCCAAAGCTACGGCTATGCCCATATCCCCGGCCAGCAGCCATGAACTAAGCTGCGCCCACCCATCAATATAAAGACCGGAAAGGTTTAAGACAAAATTCGTAACAGGGGTAAGAAGTACAAATAAAGCGGCCGCTGCCAACAATCCGGCAATTCCAAGCAGCAACAGCAGCAGCTTGTCCTTTTCTTTAAACTTTTCCCAGGCGCTCTTTTTCCGGACCATATTATCCCCTGTATGAAATTTAATAAATTGTTCCAAATCCTTGCTATCCAGATCGACCATACTTTCTACCTTTACGAATGTCCTACTAACAAATTATGTTCAGGCCTGCCACTGGCGGATGGTTAAAAAGTTGGGAATAGTCCCAGGTTTAGCCTACTTCCTTCACTGTATCATGTTAGGCAATTTTTCTTACGGAATAGCTTAACGTTTTCTTTGGTATGGTTTATTGCTCCAGAAATATTTTCTTGCGCCAAATGCGAGCAGCAAGGGGGTCTAATCCTAATTCTTGCAGTACTTCGTCCGGACGGCCGGTTTTTCCAACCATGAGCATCAGCTTCATCATGATTGAAACATACTCTTTTTCAGATTCGTTAAGGTTTAATTCCACGATTAATGGCCTCAAATCATACTCTTGCCCTTTCTTTTTGCCCTTTTTTCGCTGGCGTGGCAAACATGGTGCAGACAAGACCCGTTGGATGCTATCCTTCAAGTGCGCATGATCGGCCGGTTCAAGCAGGGCCGCTGAATACGTCGCCGCCTGGGTAATAGATTGCAGTGCGGGCGCTTTTAACGGCACATCTTCGATTTGCAGCACGTCAATGCCCGGCGCCATTTTTTCCATCATTTGTTCTCGCGCACCGGAAGGATCGACCTGCTCACCCAACCATAAATCGACTAGTTCACCGTCACTTAAATAGCCTAAGGGCAGCGGTGAAGCGAAGGCCATGCGTGGCCGCCGGTTGAAACCTTGGGTATAAGCAATAGGGATGGCGGCGCGGTTGAGGGACCGTTCAAAGGTTCGCGCCAAATCTAAATGACCCACATATCTTGCCGCTCCCGTTTTGCTAAATGTCAACCGTATTCGCTGGACATAATTAGCTTGCATTCCTGTTTTCTCCGTTGTTTCTCAAGTGGTTTGTTTACTCAATCGTATTCATAATGCGACAGTCACTTATTTCTTCTATTCAGAAGGCTCGTCACGATTAAAGTGACTGTCACCTGTTCAAGGAAGATGGGAACAGTCCACTAATGCTTAATACCCAGATTGTAGTCCATATTCTTATTAGTCATTAGTTAAACTCTTACACCATAGCCCCTTGCCGCTATGACCTTTATTCAGCTTGCTTTATAATTTATAATAAGAGTCGATGGAGTTAGAATCGCCTGCTCATTGGATTCAGTCAATCTCAGTGCGCGTAGGATTTGGTGAATAAACTGTAATGAATTCTAGATACCGTATTTTATTTCTTCTAATAAGCGTGACGGCAATGTTTGCTTTGGCTCTCATATGGAGTTTGAGTGCATTTGCGGCTGAAAATGTCAGGCCATTCAACAGCACGGTGCGGGCGGCCGATACCTTCGATCTTACCATCAATATTGTTGGCGACGGCAGCTTTTCCAAGGATCCCGATAAAGCAACCTATGAGGCAGGGGAGGAAGTTGAGATTACGGCGCAGCCAGTTGATCCTACCTGGGAATTTATTGGTTGGTCCGGGGATATTATATCGACAACAAATCCCATATCTGTCACAATGAATCAGAGCTATGTCTTAACGGCAACCTTTAAGCAGTTCTGCCACGAATTAACATTGAACCATACCAGCCAGGGCAGCGATCCCAGCATCGTCAGTCCAGCAAACTCTATTGGATGTGATCCCGGGTTTTTTGTGGCGGGTGAAGAAATCGAGGTTGAAGCCCAGCCCGATCCAAAATATAGGGTGGCCTCCTGGCTGGGCACAGTCAATAATAATAGTACGGAAGAATCCAATACCGTTCTCATGCCAAATAATGACCATACGGTCACCGTCAATTACCAGGCCATTTGCCACACTTTAACATTAAACAGTGACCCGACAGAGGGGGGTGATATCGAAGTCACAGAAGGAACCTGTCCTTTTGATCCCTCAAAATATATTGTTGGAACTTCTGTCGGTTTAGAAGCGAAACCCAATGATGGATACAAATTCGATTCCTGGAGCGGAACGGATAATGACAGCAGCCAGGACAAGAACAATACCATCACTATGGATGGCGATCGCTCGGTAACCGCTACATTCGATTTGTCATGTCATCCACTGATCTTATCGCACAGCCCCCAAGAGGGAGGCAGCGCCCCCAGCCGTATGCCACAGAAATCTCCTTCATGTTCCCTGGGTGAGTACGTAGCCGGCCAGCAGCTCAGTTTTTCGGCGACCCCCAATGCGAACTATCGAGTTGAGAAATGGGTGGGTACAAACAATGATAGTAATACAAGTAATAATAACACGTTAACTTTTCCTGCTTTGCCAAACGGCACTGCTCATGCTGTTGCTGTCAGGTACATCCCCAAGCCTACTTTGGAGTTTACCCTCGGCACTTATCAAATCAATGAGGATGGGGGTACTGCGACCATTGAAGTTAGACGGACCGGATCGATTACTGAAGAGGTGAATGTTAGTTACTTAACCTCCAATGGCACGGCAAAATCGGGTCAGGATTATATCTCCACTAGCGGAACATTAACGTTCTCATCTATGGACGTTTTAGAATCTTTCCAGGTGGAGATCCTAAACGATAATATTGCGGAAGGAACAGAAGCGTTGAATCTGACCCTGTTTGATAATTCGGCCAATTCGGTCTTAGGGCCGCAGTCCGCGGCCGAACTGGAAATTCTTGACGATGAAGGCAATTTGACTGTTCAATTCCAGACAACCACCTATGAAGTGCAAGAGATCTCTCCCACGTTATCCATTACGATTACGCTGAATACGCCGTCCGACGAAGATATATTTGTACGATTCCAAACCCAGGCAGGTACTGCAACCAGCGGGCAGGATTACGTGGAGCATACAGAAATCGTGCCATTTTTTGCAGACATGAGTGAGACAGCAAAACAAGTAACCATTGAGGTGCTTGATGACACATTAGATGAACCAATGGAAACGGTTCAGTTGCAGATCTATGAACCAAATGGTCCCTTATTAGACGAAGCGATAATGACCATCATTGACGATGATGATCCGCCATCCCTTCAGTTTAGTGAAAGCGAGTACTTCGCCATAGAAGGAGATGTGACAACCCCTGTGTCCGTCACCTTAAGCACCGTCTCCGCTTTTTCAGTTACCGTTCAATATGAAGTCATTGAACTGAGTGTCGGCCGGCAGTTTATCGGCAATCTTACATTCAATCCGGGTGAAATTAGCAAGGTGATAGATATTCCTGTAGATGACTACCAGGTCGGAGACACACTCAATATTATTCTGAGCGATCCGGAAAATGCCACACTAAGTTCTCCATCCAGCGCCAGCCTGGTTATCTTTGACAAAAATCGCTCTGAATGTCATCCGTTGATAATGAACTTTACTGGCTACGGATCAGAGCCGCTCACAACAAATTTAGAAAAATCGCTCGGCTGTCCCGTAGGGCAGTTTGTGGCCGATGAGTTGATTTTTGTTTCCGCCCAACCCGATCCTGGCTGGGTCGTCAATGGTTGGTTTGGAACTTTAGATGATGGGCTAACATCGGTTGAGAACATCGTGCGCATGCCTGATGGAGAGCATGTTGTTTCCGTTTTCTATATTACCAATGTTTTCTTACCCTCCACATCAAACAAATATATTACCTATTTTTCAGGCTTCAATGAGAGTGAACCGAATAACACGTTGTCTCAAGCCAATGGACCGATCCAATCTAACCAGGAGTATTCAGGCGATTTTTCCTTAGATTCCGACAGCTACGACAATTATTACTTCCACCTGGATGAGATTGGTGATGTGCAGATTCAGCTTGTTGATATTCCTGTCGGCCGTGACTATAACCTGCTGCTCTTGAATACTGATCAAGAATTAGTGGGCTATTCCGGCTCGCTTGACAATGATGATGAATTCATATCTGTGCGCGATCTTGAGCCGGGTCTTTATTATGCCAGTGTTTTCTATGCGGAAGGACCGACCAGCACGGCGAAATACAGCTTAAACGTCATCTATGATTGATCCCTGGCGTGGTATGAGAAATCAATCACGCCAAAAATGAGTGAGAGAATGATTGTGGCCGGGGATATAGGTTCAAATGTTTCCAAACATATCTGCCGGCCTCTATTAATCTGCTTATTCATACTGTTAATCGGTTGTGTCCGCCCTTCCCCCCAGGACACCGGTTCCGCTGAGATTATGAACCCGCAATCCGGTACAGAAACGGAAGCCACTCCCTTATCATCTGAACAAACAGAAGAAGAAAACAGCCAATCAACAGCCGAAACGGCCAACCCCTCCCCATTAGAAGATGCCGCAGACGGGTTTTTTATTGAGCACACCGTCGAGACTGGGGATACATTAGGTTTAATCGCCAGGGAATATGAAACAACGACGGAAGAATTAGTGATCCTCAACCAGATTGAAGATATTAACTTCATTTATGAAGGGCAGGTGCTGCGCGTGCCCGGTCCAAACTATGAAAAATTAGTTAGCCCGGAATTCAACATCATACCGGATAGTGAACTGGTTTATGGTCCTTCGGCCGAATCCTTCAACACTATGGAAACCGTTCAATCTATGCCGGGCTACCTCGCCTCATATGAAGAAGAAGTTGAAGGCAGCCGGCTGGATGGCGCGCAGATCGTGCAGCTTGTCGCCGAGCGGCACAGCGTAAACCCCCGGCTTTTATTGGCTGTTCTTGAATACCAATCCGGCTGGCTGTCACAAGAAGACCCCGCCGAAGAAAATTATCCACTGGGCAACTTTGATGAAGAGATGGGCGGGCTTTTTAAACAGCTAAATTGGGCTGCCAATCTTTTGAACTGGGGATTTTACGGCCGGGCCGAAGGCGGCTTATCTTCAATTTTCATCGCTGATCAAATTCCGGTAATCTTCGCCGAAGAACTAAATGACGGATCAGCCGGCATCCACCTATACCTGGCCGCCCGAGACAACATCAGCTATGAAGCATGGCTCAACGATGTCAGTGCGGCGGGTTTATACCAAACTTACCTGCGGCTTTTTGGCGATCCCTTTGCCGCGGAGATCGATCCATTATTACCGGATGATTTAGCCCAGCCAGCCTTCAAACTGCCCTGGAGCAGCGGTGAAACCTGGCATTTCACCGGCGGACCACATGGCGGCTGGAACAGTGGCTCAGCCTGGGCGGCGCGTGATTTTGTTCCCTCAGGCACACAGGGTGGCTGCACACCGTCTGAGAGTTGGGTCACCGCTATGGCCGACGGCGTTGTAACCCGCAGCGGACACGGCGCTGTGGTCACCGATTTGGATGGTGACGGCTACGCCGGAACAGGCTGGGCTGTCTTATATATGCATTTGGAAGAGCAGGATCGCCTTCCGGTAGGCACAACCGTGAGCACAGGTGATCCCATCGGCCGGCCGGGCTGTGAGGGTGGGTTTACGAACGGTACCCACCTGCATGTCGCCCGCACCTACAACGGCCGTTGGATCGCTGCCGATGGTTCACTGCCCTTCAACCTGGACGGCTGGATTTCGGAAGGTGCCGGTTCCGAATACAACGGCTGGTTGGTTCGTGGAGAGGAAAGTAAACCGGCCGACGTGCTACATTCCGAGTTCAACGCCATCACGGCCGATTAACGGTTGATCATCGGTCCCAGGGGACGGCCGCCGATCAAATGCATGTGCAGATGAAAAACCTCCTGTCCCCCATGATCATTGCAGTTAATAATCAAACGGTAGCCATCCTCAACAATACCCTCCTGCTCCGCTAATTTTTTAGCCACAAGCATCATCCTTCCCGCGACTTGTTCATCCTCCTCATGCAAGTCATTGACCGTTGGAATTTCCTTGTTGGGCACAATCAAAATATGAGTTGGTGCCGCCGGGTTAATATCTCTGAATGCAGATACAAGATCATCTTGATAAACCAAATCGGATGGGATTTCCCCGTTAATAATTTTGCTGAATAACGTAACCATTCGATCTCCTTTTACTGTTGTGTTTCTTAAAATTTGACAACTTTTATTAAGCAAATATTCGAAAGATTTGTCAATTTTTATTTTCTTGCAACTCTGGAAATCCCACAGAAAAAATTGACAAATCTAATGGTTTTCGCCCATATATCAAGCGAAAAGTTGTCAAATTTCTGTGCAAATGAACTGCAAAATAAAGTGAAGTTATGCTATTATAAAGGTGGAAAATTTACCAACCCAAATTCTTAGCATTAGGAGATATCATGACATCAATTATCAATGTAGAAGGCATAGGTGATGCATACACGGCAAAGCTCAAGGAAATCGGCATCAACACAACCACAACGTTACTAAAAAAATGCGCTTCACCCCAGGGGCGCAAAGAGGTGGCAGAGGCCGCCGATATCAGCCCAAAACTGGTTCTGGAGTGGGCCAATCATTGTGACTTGATGCGCGTTAAAGGCGTGGGATCAGAATATTCCGATCTTCTGGAAGCGGCAGGGGTTGACACTGTCCCCGAACTGTCCCAAAGAAACGCACAAAATCTATATAAAGCGATGAAGGAGACAAACGAGAGCAAGAAGCTTGTCCGCCAACTGCCCACTGAAAGCCAGGTTACAGACTGGGTAGAACAAGCCAAAACCCTGCCCCGCGTGCTGACTTATTAACACATCAATTGCCCGCACCCCTGAGAAAAGGTGCGGGCAATTTTTTTGGAGCCTCCATGCCATTCAAGACGATTATCGAACCCTTCCGCATCAAAACAGTCGAGCCAATCAGACACACGACCAGAGCGCAAAGAGAAAAGGCTTTACAAGATGCCGGCTATAATCTTTTCCTGTTAAAGGCTGAAGATGTGTTAATCGATCTGCTAACTGATTCCGGCACGGGGGCCATGTCCTCGGCGCAGTGGGCGGGTATGATGCGCGGTGATGAATCTTATGCCGGAGCTACCTCTTTTTATGCTTTCGAGTCGGCCGTGCAGGAGATCACCGGTCTGAAGCACGTCATCCCCACCCATCAGGGCCGCGCGGCCGAGCGTATCCTGTTCGGTTCCCTGCTCAAAGAGGGTGATATCGTTCCCAACAACACCCATTTTGACACGACGCGAGCCAATGTCGAATATCGCGGTGCGTCTGCCCTGGATATTCCGATTGCCGAAGGACGAAAACCATTGGTCATTCATCCCTTCAAGGGCAATATCGATCTGGCTGAATTAGCAAGATTACTCGGCGAGAATCCGGGCCGCGTTCCCCTGGTGATGATCACCGTGACCAATAATTCCGGCGGGGGACAGCCGGTCAGTATGGTCAACATCCGCGCCGCTAATGCCTTGTGCCGCGAGCACGG